>CAZHUG010000015.1:0-14340 GCA_964535405.1 uncultured Oscillospiraceae bacterium
TAATCTCGACCGCGCCCTTTTTGGCGGCGCGGCCGATTATGCTCTCTCCCAAAACTGAATTCATGCTGTCGGGAAAGAGTGTCATTATATCAATGCGGTAGGCCATACTCAAATCACCCTGACCCGGAGGACCTCCGGTATCTTGTGTATCCGTGCCGCGATCTCATCACTGAGCTCCGCGCTCAAATCTATCATGGTATAGGCATACGCACCTCTGGACTTGTTTATCATGTGCTCAACGTTTATGCCGAGCTCACTTATGAAGTCAAGAAAGCTGTTGATCATGTTCGGCACGTTCCTGTGCAGAACGCACAGGCGGGATACACCCACCCTGTCAAGACTGGCAGTCGGCATGTTAACCGAGTTTTTAATGTTGCCGTTTTTGAGATAATCATATATTTCCTGAGCCGCCATGACCGCGCACTTTTCCTCACTCTCAGGCGTACACGCGCCCAGATGCGGCATTGCGATCACGTTTTTCGCGCCGATGAGCGCCTCGTTGGGAAAATCTGTGACGTATTTGCCGACCTTGCCGCTCTCAAGCGCCTCGAGCATCGCCGCGTCGTCCACAACCTCGGCCCGAGACTCGTTCATTATGCGAACACCCGGGCGCATAGCCGCCAGTGCGTCCGCGTCTATCATGTGATGAGTGTAGGGCGTGTAAGGCACGTTGACGCTGATATAATCGCTGGTTCGGTAAATCTCCGACAGACCGTCAACATATTTCACTTCCCTGGACAGGCGCCATGCGGCCTCAACCGACATGAACGGGTCGTAGCCGCGAACCGTCATGCCAAGCTCTAGGGCAATGTTCGCAATCAGAGCGCCCACAGCGCCCAGGCCGATCACGCCGATAGATTTTCCGGCGAGTTCAGGGCCCGTGAAGCTGCTCTTGCCCTTCTCCACCAGAGCCGGAATCTCATCGCCCTTACCTGCAAGAGATTTCACCCACTCGATGCTGCCGAGCACATCGCGCGAGGCCATGACCATCTCGCAAATTACCAGCTCCTTGACCGCCTCGGCATTTGCGCCCGGGGCGTTGAACACGACTATTCCCTCTTCAGCACAGCGCTCAACGGGGATATTATTCGTGCCGGCCCCCGCCCGGGCTATGCAGAGAAGCTCCGGCTCAAACTGCGCACTGTGCAGGTCTGCAGAGCGGATGAGCAGTGCATCCGCGCCCTGTATATCCTCGCCTACCTCACAACCGTGCATCTGCAAAACGTCGGTGCCGAGCTTCGAAATGGAGTTCATTGTTTTTATTTTATACACCATGTAAAACCTCAAATTTCTTCATGTATTCAGCCAATGCCTGTGCGCCCTCAAGCGGCATCGCGTTATAGAGGGATGCCCGCATGCCGCCTGTCAGGCGGTGACCCTTCACATTCAGGAGTCCTGCGGACTTGGCGCCACTCACGAACTGCGCATCCAGCTCTTCCGAGCCGCTGCGAAAAGTGATATTCATATCCGAACGGGAATCCGCCGCCGCATGAGACTTATATAGCCTGGAATTATCCAGGATATCATATATAAGTGCACTGCGCTGTTTTTTGCGCCGCGACATCTCGGCAACACCGCCCTGAGCCTCCACCCAGTCGAGCACAAGGCCGAGCATATAAATGCACCAGCACGGCGGGGTATTGAGCATCGAATCCTTGTCGATCATCTTCTTGTAGCTGAGCATCTGGGGGGTATCCGCTCTCTCAACGCCTGCGAGCGACTTATCAATCACCACGATGGTCAGCCCCGCCGGAGCAATGTTCTTCTGCGCGCCTGCATAGATGAGGCCGAAGCGGGACACATCCACGGGCTTTGACATTATCTCCGAGGACATGTCGCAGACGATATTCACGCCGCCGGTATCAGGCACATAATCCCAGGCAGTGCCGAAAATCGTATTATTTGAGCAGTAATGAAAATATGCCGCCTTGGGGTCAACCCGAAGCTCCGCCCCGCGCGGTATGCGCGTATAGTTTTCGCCGCTGCCATCGAAGGCGACAGACACAGGGCCGTATTTTTCCGCTTCCTTCCTGGCAATGCTAGAAAAGTTGCCGGTTACGGCATATGACGCGGACGACGTTCCCATGAGATTGAGCGGTACCGCGGCAAACTGGGTCGTAGCACCACCCTGCAGGAACAAAACCTCGTGACTGTCCGGAACTGAGAGCAGCTTTTTAAAGCTCTCCTTCGCAGACGCGAAAATCTCCCCAAACTCCGAGCCGCGGTGACTCATCTCCATGACGGACATGCCAGAGCCGCGCCAGTTGAGCAATTCACTCTGAGCAGTTTTCAGAACTAATTCCGGCAAAACCGCCGGGCCTGCGGCAAAATTATAAACCTTTTCCGTCACAATCAGCCCCTTTATTTACTATGATAAAGTGATTATATCGTCACAAACTCGGCGCGTCAACCACGAGACCCACAAGCATTTCACCCGATAAACCGCTTATTTGCACGTTTTTCACAAGTCTTTGAGGGTGTTCGCCGGGCGCGGACACTTGTGCATAGTTTGACGCGTGACCGATGGACACGCCATCCTTGCTCCGTTCAAAAATCACCGGCAAAATGCGCCCTGCGCAGGAGTTCAGGTAATCCTGCTTCATTTTTTCTGCCAGCTCATTCGCCTCGGAGGCGCGTTGCGACTTCACCGCCGCCGTATTTTGATCGGGGAGCTTATCCGCGGGTGTGCCGGGACGGCGTGAATACGGGAAGATGTGCATTGAGGAAAAGGCGCACTTTTCTATAAAGCTCAGCGTGGCGGCGTGCTGCTCCTCCGTCTCGCCGGGGAAACCGGTGATGAGATCTGCCGTCAGTCCACAGCCGGGAAAATAGCTGCGCAGCCGCTCGGTGACGGCAAAAAACTCCGCCGTGTCATATTTTCTGTTCATACGCTTCAATGTATCATCACAGCCGGACTGCAATGAAAGGTGGAAATGGTCGCAGACCTTCCCCGTCGCGGCAAGGCGGCGGCAAAAATCCTCAGTCACCACCGTCGGCTCAAGTGAGCCGAGGCGTATGCGAAGCTCCGGCGCGGCTTCCGCCATTGCCTCGACAACAGACGCAAGGTCCGGTCTCCCGGGCAGGTCAGAGCCGTAGGCCGCGATCTCAATTCCGGTTATCACCAGCTCACGAAAGCCGCTCTCCGCAAGCAGGCGAGCCTGATGCTTCGCCGACTCAAGCGGCAGTGAGCGCACGCGACCTCTTGCATATGGTATGACGCAATAGCTGCAAAAGTTCTCGCAACCGTCCTCGATCTTCAGGTACGCGCGGGCATGATCTTCATACGATCCGGCGGGCAGCTCCTCGAACACGCGGCGCGTAAATGGCTTGTCCACGCAGATGAGCCGCTGTCTGTCTTTGAGTGCCCGCTCAATATCGTCTACAAGTCCCTGTCTGTCACCGCTGCCGCGGACAATATCCACACCCATCCCGGCGGCGCTTTCTGAATCTATCTGAGACCAGCAGCCGCAGATCACTGACAGTGCGCCCGGATTGCGCTCCATCAGCCGACGAACTGCGTGGCGCGACTTTCGTCCGCTCACAGCCGTCACGGCGCAGCTGTTGACAATCACGAAATCGGCAAGCTCATCCGAGGCGGCAGGCAAATGCCCACGCTCGCGCAATAGAGTTTCGACCGCCTGTGTTTCATATTGGTTGACCTTGCAGCCCAAGGTGTCTATAATGTATTTCATACAATTACCTCTGGAGGATAGAATGGAAGTTTATTTGGATAATGCCGCCACCACTCGCGTTTGCAAGGAGGCTGCGGATATAGCATATAAGGTAATGACCGAGGATTTCGGCAATCCCAGCTCCACGCACACAAAGGGGCGCGAGGCGAAAACAATACTCGATGCCGCGCGGAAAAATGTTGCTGTTGCTCTCGGCTGTGCGCCGAGTGAGCTATATTTCACTTCCGGCGGCTCTGAGAGCGATAACTGGGCGCTGTTTTCCGGTGCCGAGGGGCAGAAGCGAAACGGAAAACACATAATAAGCTCAGTTGCGGAGCATTCGGCTGTGCGCCGCGCTCTCGACGAGCTGGAGCGCCGCGGCTTTGAGGTCACGCAGCTTGCGCCCGAGGAAGACGGCTCTGTCTCCGTCGCAGCTGTCATGGATGCTCTGCGGGAGGATACTATACTAGTATCCCTGATGCTGGTCAACAACGAAGTCGGTGCCATAAGCGATGTTTCAGCCATCTCAAAGGCGATGAAAAAGGCAGGCTCCGGCGCTGTGCTGCACACCGACGCGGTTCAGGCTTTTTTAAAGCTGCCGTTTTCCGCAAAGACGCTCGGCGCGGACATGATCAGCATCTCCGGTCATAAAATCCACGCGCCCAAGGGTATCGGCGCTCTTTACGTCAAGGACGGCCTGCGCCTCGCCCCATATCTCGTGGGCGGCGCTCAGGAGGGCTCACGCAGAGCGGGAACCGAGGCAATGCCGCTGATCACCGCCTTTGGAGAGGCTGTCAGAATCGGACATGAGCAGACAAAGGACTCCAATGCGCATATGCTCGAAATAAGAGAGCACATTATATCACGCCTCACGGCAGAAAATCCGGGTCTTCTGATTCTCGGCGCCCAGGCTCCGCACATTCTCTGCATATCCCTGCCGGGATACCGCAGCGAGGTGCTGATGAATTTCCTTGAGGCTAAGCGTATCTATGTGTCAAAAAGCTCCGCCTGCAAGAGGGGCGGGCGGAGCCATGTGCTTGTAGCGATGGGGCTGCCTGCCCCGGTCATTGATGGCGCATTGCGCGTAGGCCTGTCCCGCTTTTCAACTATGCAGGAGGCAGATGCATTTTGCAACGCATTGTATGAGGCACGGACGACGCTCGCGCACAGCTGAGCAGCATACTCGACCTGCTGCTATTTCTTCTTTGAATCCTTGTCCGAATCCTTCTCGCTGCGGGGACGCACCATAAGCTCGCGCATTCTGGTGGCTCTGGCGCTGCTTTTGGCGCTGGCCTCCTTGCGCAGGGTTGCGCGCTTCTCGCGCCGCTCCTCCGCCGTCATGGACGGCGGGTTCTCCACCTTTTCGCCCGAAACCGGGTCGAAGTGGTGGAGATCTTCATATTCAGATGCCTCTGTCGGCAGGCCGCTGCGCTCAAGCTTCCGGCAAATCAGACCCTTGATGCCGGTATAAATTACCACAAACACAGGAACTCCCAAGAGCATGCCCATGAAGCCGAAGAGTCCGCCGCCGAGGATAATTGAGAACATTATCCAGAAACCGTTGACGCCCGTAGAACCGCCGAGAATCTTAGGTCCGAGAATGTTGCCGTCAAACTGCTGCAAAATAAAAATGAAAATCAGGAAAATGAGACACTTCATCGGCGAGACGAGCAGAATGATAAATGCGGAGGGTATTGCTCCTATAAAGGGTCCGAAAAACGGAATTATATTCGTGACGCCCACAATGACCGAGACGAGAAGCGTATAAGGCATCCTCATCAGGGTACAACAAATATAGCAGAGAACCCCGATAATCGCGCTGTCGAGCAGCTTGCCGGACAGAAAGTCCATGAAAGTGCCGTCCGTGAAGCGCAGACCGTCAAGCAGTTTTTTGGCAGCCCCAACCGTGAAGACGCTGTACAGCATTCTCTTTCCGCCGGCGGCGACTGCTTCCTTATTAAAAAGCAAGTATACCGAGACGATGATTCCAACCGCGATGTAGTAGATCCCGCGCACAAAATAGAACACGCCGCTGGTCACGGAACTCAATATATTAGTCATCTGCGGCAGCAGGCTGGTTTTCGCCCAATCAATGAGCGCGACCGACACATCGTCCAGTACCGCAACAACTGACTGCTCAAGCTGGGGATAGTCGTCAAGCACCTTTTGTATCCAGGTGACCACCTTGTCATAGTAGCCCTGGCTGTTTGTGATTATGCTGTCTATGCTCGAATACAGCTGCGGCAACACAAGTCTCAGCAGGGCGAACACGATCAGGAGCATGATAAGCTCAGAAATTACAATCGCCATGGCGCGTCCAAAGCCGAACACGCGGCGCTGATTATTCTTAAAGATCGCGTCACCAAGCGGCAGCGTCACGCGGCGCTCAAAGAAGTTCACCAGCGGGCGAAGCAAATATGTAATGGCAGCCCCCCATATAAAAGGACTGAGTACCTGCATTATTTTATTGAGAGTTTCGTATATGCTCAGCCAGTTGTCAGCAATCACATACAGCAAAATTCCCGCGGCAATGACACAAAAGGCTGTCACTCCCCAATATAAATATTTTCTGTCTCCACTAAACCTGTTTTTCATTCAGGACACCGTCCCCTATAATATTAATAACACGTTCATTCTTATTGTAACCTCCTGCACACTTATCGTCAACTGCTAAAAAATATTCGACCCCTTTCGACGCTCAACCGCGTTATGTCAACCAAAGGCGAATAAAAAACTACATTATTCGACATATGACCCCGTTGAAAACCCTGTTGAAAGTGTGCAAAACCTTGATAAACGGGACTTTTTACACATGACACAATTCGGTGCTCATTCACAAAATCGGTGAGTAGAGCATAATTAAGCAACCAATTTCAGCCTGTTGTACTGATAATAAATGCCTTGACAAACTGTTATTATGGGTTATAATATCATTTGCGCGTAGCGGGATTGTGTAATGGTAGCACAGCGGACTCTGACTCCGTATGTGAGGGTTCAAATCCTTCTCCCGCTGCCACGCTCGGGGGCGCATATTCCCCGTGTATTATAGCCGCTCACCCCTTGGGTGGGCGGCTATCTTTATAGGTACTGTTATCCGGCTGTTTTTGTCCGAATTTCCGATATTATAGCTGAGACCGGAGGGTATATGAAAAGACTTTTCACTATTATATTAATTGCGACTCTGCTATGCGGCGCGCTGTCGGCCTGCTCCTCCGGCACTAAAGAGCCCGAGGGCGGTCTTGCTGTCGTCTCCACGGTTTTTGCACCCTACGACTTCGCGCGCGAACTGGTCGGGGACAAGGGGGGCGTCAGTCTGCTCCTTCCGCCGGGCGCCGAGTCCCACTCCTACGAGCCGTCTCCCAAGGATATTATTGCCATTCAAAACTGCGACGTGTTTATCTACGTCGGTGGCGAGAACGACGCCTGGGTTTCCGAAGTGCTCGAAGCCGTCGGCGACGGCGTTCGCACCGTCACGCTGATGGACTGCGTCGAGCTGCTCGAGGAGGAGCTTGTCGACGGCATGCAGCAGGAGGAAGAGCACGAGGGCGTGGTCGAGTATGACGAGCACGTCTGGACAAGCCCGCGCAACGCGGGTCTGATTGCCGAGAAAATCTGCGCGGCACTCGTCGAGGCCGATCCCGAAAACGCCGCTTATTTTAATACGAATCTGGAAAACTACTCCGCCGGGCTCCGGGAGCTTGACACGGCCTTTGCCGACACTGTCAAAAACGGCCTGCGAAACACCATCGTATTCGCCGACAGGTTTCCGCTCGTCTATTTCACAAAGGCATACGGACTTGAGTATTTCGCAGCCTATCCGGGCTGCTCTGACGATGCCGAGCCCTCAGCCGCTACGGTGACCTTCCTTATTGATAAGGTAATTGACGAGAAAATACCCGTGGTGTTCCACATTGAACTTTCAAACGAGGATCTAGCGGACACGGTCTGCGACGAGACGGGCGCGAAAAAGTTGCTCTTCTCCGCCTGCCACAACGTCACGCGCGAGCAGTTTGAGTCCGGCGTGGGCTATCTCGAGCTGATGTGGGCAAACGTCGATGCGCTGAAGGAGGCTCTTGGCTGATGGCTCTTATGTGCTGCAAGGATCTGAGCTTCGCCTACGGCGGCGAAACTGTTCTGAGGGGAGCCAATTTCTCTGTGCACGCCGGGGATTATCTCTGCGTGGTCGGCGAAAACGGCTCGGGAAAATCCACACTCATGAAGGGGCTGCTCGGGCTCAAAGAGCCGGAGTCGGGCAAAATTTTGCTCGGTGACGGGCTGCGCCGAGGTGAAATTGGATATCTGCCGCAGCAGACAGAGCTTCAGCGGGACTTTCCCGCCTCGGTCTTTGAGGTCGTGCTCTCAGGCCGCCTGAACGGTCTCGGCAATCGCTTCTTCTATAATAAGGAGGACAGGCTCGCCGCCCAGGACAACCTCGACCGCATGGACATGCTCCGGTTTAGGAATCATTGCTATCAGGAGCTCTCCGGCGGTCAGCAGCAACGTGTGCTGCTCGCCCGCGCCCTCTGCGCCACGAAAAGGCTCTTGCTGCTCGATGAGCCGGTCGCGGGTCTTGACCCCGTGGCGACAGGCGATATGTATAATCTTCTGAAGCTCATCAATCTCTGCGACAAGGTAACCGTCGTCATGGTCTCGCACGATGTCGATGCAGCACTAAACTACGCCACGCACATTTTGCAGCTCGGCCACTCTCAGCTTTTTTTCGGCAGCGTCGCCGAGTACAAAAAGAGCGACGCCATCAGGCGCTTGAGAGGAGGCTCCCGCCCGTGATTATATTTGAGATGCTCTCTTACCCATTCCTGCTTCGCGCCATGGCGGTTGGCATTTTGGTCTCGCTGTGCGCGGCACTGCTGGGCGTATCGCTGGTGCTGAAGCGATTTTCCATGATCGGTGACGGCCTGTCACACGTTGGCTTCGGTGCGCTCGCCATCGCGACAGCCCTGGGCATTGCGCCGCTGTATGTCTCCGTTCCCATTGTGTCCGTCGCTGCAGTTTTGTTGCTGCGCATATCCCAAAACGGGAAGATCCGCGGCGACGCGGCAATAGCGCTCATCTCCAGCAGCTCGCTTGCCATCGGCGTGCTCATCATCTCGCTCACAAGCGGCGCAAACACCAATGTATCCAATTACATGTTCGGCAGCATACTCGCAGTATCCAAAAGCGACGCTGTGATGGCAATCATACTCTGTGCTGTCGTACTCGCAGTATTCACGCTGTTCTACCCGCGCATTTTTGCCGTGACCTTTGACGAGAACTTTGCCAGGGCGACGGGCGTGCGCGCCGGCTCGTACAACACCCTGCTGGCTGTCCTCACCGCCATCACTGTCGTACTCGGAATGCGCATAATGGGCGCCCTGCTCATCTCCAGCCTCATCATCTTTCCGGCGCTGTCTGCCATGCGCGTATGCAAAAGCTTCAAGAGCGTCACCATCTGCTCGGCCGTGCTTTCAGTCGTCTGCTTCATCATCGGCATGACTGCCTCATACGCATTGGAAACGCCATCAGGCGCCAGTGTCGTGGCTGTGAACATTGTCGCTTTTGCCCTGTTTGCCGCCATTGGCGCGATAAAGGAAAAATAGCTCTTTGGTCAATTTGCACTAACACAAATTCGCATATTCATTTCAAAATCAGATAAGCGCCCGAATATTCACTACGAGTTGAATATTCGGGCTTGTTTTTGGGGCTTTCTTTGCATATATCGCATAAAGTTTCATTATAGGCATTGACAAACAGATATAGGAATGCTATTATTGGCACACAAACAACTTGCGACTATTTAATATTGAAAGAGGAAGATAAAATGAAAAAACTACTATCAATACTTTTGGCGATGTGCATGATTTTTGCTTTTGCCGCCTGCGGGGCGAAAGACCCCGATCCCAGTGCCGACCTTGACTATTCCAAGATGACTCTCGATGAGCTGAAGCCCCTGCTTGGCACCGTCACCGACGGAAAGCTGACCGTGGCGACGAGCCCCGACTTCGCACCCTATGAGTTCTACGCAATAGACGAAGACGGCACACCCACACTCGCCGGCTTCGACGTTGCCCTGGCCAAGTACATAGCCGATTACCTCGGCCTTGAGCTCGACATCATCCCCATGGACTTCGACGGCATCCTTGCCGAGCTGAGCGCACACACAGTTGACCTCGGCATGTCCGGCTTCTCACCCAAGCCTGAGAGAGCCGAAGCAATGGACTTCTCTTCTGTCTACTACACCGGCGGTCAGTCCTTTGTCACCTCCAAGGCTATGGAGGACACCATCACCAGCATAGATGTCGCCAACGATGCCCAGTACTCCATCGGTGCCCAGAACGGCTCCATCCAGATTGACCTTGCAAACGAGCACACCCCTGATGCAGACATCGTGAACCTTGTGAAGGTCACCGACATCATTGCCGAGCTGCTCGGCGGAAAGCTCCACGCCGCCTTCATCGAGACCGCAGTCGCAGAGTGCTACGCGGTTAATTATCCCGAGCTTGTCATCGTCAGTGATGTTCCCTACGACGCTGCGGGTTCTGTCGTGGGTGTCAGCAAGGGCAACGCCGCTCTGCTGGCCGCTGTGAACCTGGCTGTCGAGGCCGCTCTTGCGGACGGCTCCATGGCTCAGTTCGTCGCCGACGCCAATGAGCTGGCCACCGGTGACATCATCGAGGGTCTGCTGGACGACTAAGTCCGGGCTAAATTAACCGACAACAACTCTTCCTCCCCTGATATTGAGGGGAGGAAGATGCCTGTTTACCGATCTGCTTAAAGGAGTCTTTAAAATGCTGTCTGTTTCCAGATTTGAAACTACATTTAAATACATAGACCTGTTCTGGCAGGGCGTAGTCTGCACGGTGTCACTGTCCGCACTGACGGTTGTTCTGGGCTTTATACTCGCCCTCGTAATCGTGCTGTGCAGGATGGGTAAGTATAAATTTTTCCGCGCGATTGCAACTGTCTATGTTGAGCTTTTCCGCGCAACGCCCATGCTGGTGCAGATTTTTATCATCTACTATGTAGTTTTTGCGAATGTGGATATTCTGCCGGGCTTCAAGCTCTTCGGCTTTATTCGCTTTAACCGCTTTTTCCCCGGCGTAATTGCGCTCGCCTTGAACTCCGGCGCATACCTGTCCGAGATACTGCGTTCCGGCATTCAGAGCATTGACCAGGGACAGACAGAGGCCGCACGCTCCCTTGGTCTTTCACAGTGGAAGACCATGAAACTCGTCGTTCTGCCTCAGGCGGTTAAAAACATCCTGCCCGCCGTTGCAAACGAATTTGTCACTATAATCAAGGAATCCTCAATCTGCTACACCATAGGCGTGCAGGACATCATGTCGGCTGTCAACGCAGTCAAGGGCGCTACCTCGATCATCGCAGAGCCTCTCATCATCGCAACCGCTCTGTATTTCTGCCTGACATTCCCGACCTCGAAGATTATAGCCCACTTTGAAAGGAAGATGAGCCGTGGAGACATTCGGTAAACTGATACAGGTTCACGACCTGGTAAAGCACTATAATAAAGGTGCCATAAAAGCCCTGGACGGGGTGACGGTTGACATCAACCGTGGCGACGTCATGGTCGTCATCGGCCCGTCCGGCGGCGGAAAATCCACCTTTCTGCGCAGCTTGAACCTGCTTGAGGTTCCCACCGCCGGTGAAATTATATTCGACGGTGTGGACATCACGAAAAAGCATGATGAGAACGGCAAGAAGATTAATCTCGACCTCCACAGGCAGAAAATGGGCATGGTCTTTCAGCATTTTAACCTCTTTCCGCACAAAACAGTGCTGGAAAACATGACTCTCGCCCCCATTCAGCTCGGCAAAGCCACAAAGGCCGAGGCTGAGGAGAAGGCAATGGCTTTGCTTGATCGCGTCGGTCTTGCTGACCGCGCAGGAGCATACCCCATCCAGCTCTCCGGCGGTCAGAAGCAGCGCGTCGCCATCGTACGCGCCCTATCAATGGATCCCGAGGTCATGCTATTTGACGAGCCCACCAGCGCACTCGACCCCGAGATGGTCGGCGAGGTGCTCGAGGTCATGAAGCAGCTTGCGCGCGACGGAATGACCATGGTCGTCGTCACGCACGAGATGGGCTTTGCGCGCGAGGTCGGAAACCGCGTACTCTTCCTCGAGTCCGGAAAGCTCGTCGAGGAAGGCCCGCCGCAGCAGATGTTCAGCGACCCGCGCAGCCCGAGACTTAAGGACTTTCTGTCCAAGGTGTTGATATGATGAATAAAAGCAAACTGATAGCAACTGAATATCTAGATGAAAACGCAGGTATCTTCACCGCTGTTTCTGATGCAGTATGGGAAAACCCCGAGCTGTCCCTCAAGGAATTTGACGCAACGCGGCTATACTGCAAGACTCTGCGCGAGGGCGGCTTTGCCGTCACGGAGTCACTCTGCGGCATCCAGACCGCATTTAGCGGCAGCTTCGGCAGTGGCAAGCCCGTCATAGGCATTCTCGGCGAGTATGATGCCCTCTCCGGCCTGTCACAGGTCGCAGGCGCAAGCTCGCGCGAGCCTATCACGCCCGGCGCCGCCGGACACGGCTGCGGGCACAACATGCTTGGCGCCGGCTCGCTGGCTGCCGCATTTGCCGTCAAGGAATATCTCCAGAAAAGCGGCGCATCCGGTACGGTTATCTTCTACGGCTGCCCCGGCGAGGAGGGCGGCGCAGGCAAGGCCTTCATGGCGCGCGAGGGGCTTTGGAGGCAGCTCGACGCGGCTCTGTCCTGGCATCCGTCCGATGTCAACGAGGTGCGCACGGGCACGAATAACTCCTGCACACAGGTTTTGTATAAGTTCAGCGGTGTCTCGGCTCATGCCGCGGGCGATCCCGAAAACGGACGCAGTGCGCTCGACGCGGTCGAGCTCATGAACATCGGCGTGCAGTTTTTGCGTGAGCACATGACCCCGGACTGCCGCATCCACTATGCAATAACAGACGCGGGCGGCATCTCCCCCAACGTGGTTCAGCCCAACGCCTCCGTGCTGTACATGGTTCGCGCGAATAAGGTCAAGGATTCCGTCGCGCTTCAGGCGCGCGTTGATGACATTGCCAACGGCGCGGCGCTCATGACAGGCACGAGCTTTGAGCGTGTCTTTATAGATGGCACGGCGGAGCTTGTTCCAAACTTTCCGCTTGAAACCCTGCTGCACGAGAACTTCGAGGCCGTCGGCGCAGCTGAGTTTACAGATGAAGAGCGCGAGTTTGCAGCCGCCCTGCGCGGGACTTATCCTCTGAGCGCCGCCCCCGGCATCGGTCCTGCCTTTGACACGGATATCGCCGGGCTCGTGAAGAGCAAGACCGGAGATCTCTCTGACGGGCTCTGCGACTTTATTCTTCCCGACTACCACGGCACCGGCTTCGTCCCCGGCTCCACGGATGTCGGCGACGTGAGCTGGCAGACCCCGACCTCACAGATTAACGCCGTGTGCTTCCCCTTCGGCGCGCCGGGGCATTCCTGGCAGAACGTGAGCTGCGGCGGTTCCTCCATCGGCCACAAGGGCCTCATATGCGCAGGCAAGGTCCTCGCCTGCACCGCAATCGACCTCATCGAGCGCCCCGAGCTTCTCGGAGCCGCGCGTGAGGAGTTCGAGCGCCGCACGAAGGACGGTTACACCTGTCCCATCGAGGCCGACGCTGTTCCGATCGCAATTTAACTTGAAATCAACAAACATTAGCACTCGGCTCATTCGAGTGCTAATGTTTACTTTTAGTTCATTTTACGTTCATGAATTATTAATAAATGGGTGGTAATTTATATACATAAACAAACGAGAGTTATAAAAATTCCGCGAGTTAAATGTACACATACCAACAATATATATTAATAACATGGAGGTAATCATCATGTTCGAACTTATGCCTTATGCCACCCGCCGCGTTGCGATAAACCCGTTCAATTTTTTTGATAACGATTTCTGGAACTCCGTCACACGCGAGCTCAAGACTGATATCACCGATTCTGGCGATGCTTTCAAGCTGGAGGCCGATATGCCCGGATTCAAGAAGGAAGATATCAAGATTGACCTGCTTGACGAGCGTCTGACTATCTCGGCAGAGCGCAAAAATGACTCTGAGGAGAAGGACAAGAACGGATATGTCCGCCGCGAGCGCAGCTACGGCTCCTTCTCTCGCAGCTTTGATGTTTCAGGTATCGACACCGCCAACATCTCGGCAAGCTACAGCGATGGTGTGCTTTGCATGACACTACCGAAAAAGCCCGAGCTGGTTCCCGAAAACAGAACCATTACAATTAGCTAACTTACTCCTCCCAGATCTTTTTTACCCCCCTCTTTTTTCCAAAAGACAACAGCCCTCACCTATGGTGGGGGCTGTTGTCTTTTATTGTGTTTTTTACTTAACCACTACATTTTCTTCGCCCAGCATCTCCTCAAGCTCTGCAAGCAGCGCGTCATGAATAAGACAGTCCGTACCCAGGCGCTTGCCGGTATCGTCGAAATATATGATCACATGGCTTTCGCCCGGGAACATGTCCAGAAGCAGCTCAAGCCTGTGCATAATCTCCCCGTCTCGAGTTTTGAGCTTCAACCAGAGTTTCCTCTGCTTTGGCGGAGGTGAATCCGAGCCCAGCGGGTTTAGATCTGACAGCGGGCGTATGCTGTCAGCGACGATCTGGGGCTCTTTTTCATCA
>CAZHUG010000015.1:14350-41828 GCA_964535405.1 uncultured Oscillospiraceae bacterium
CATCACGCACCGAGATGCGGCCCTTGACGAGCAATGCCGCGTTTTCCGCGACGTAGCCTCCGCCGGAATCGAGCGCCTTGGCGAAGGCGAGCAGCTCCATTGTGCCGCTGTCGTCCTCAAGCTGGATATAGCTCATGAGACTGTTATTTCTCGTCGTGCGTGTGCGCTGTGAGGCGACGACACCCGCGACGGTCACATATTGGTTATCGGAGAAGCGTTTCGGCCCTTCCTCATCGGAAAAGTCTGACATAATCGCGCCGATGGAAACCGCGCCCGCCCGACGCACAGAGTCACTGTAGGCGTCCATCGGGTGACCGCTGAGATACAGTCCGGTCATCTCCTTCTCCATCGCCATCATCTCCTGCGGACTGAACGGCGTCACATTGGGCACCGCGACGCCGGATTCCTGCGCCGCCGGGTCATCTCCGAAGCCGAACAGGTCAAGTTGACCGTCTATATTGCGCCTGCCGTCAGAAGCTATGCCGTCGAGCACCCTGTCCATCATCTGAAGCAGGGCCTTGCGGTGTACTCCCAGCTCATCAAACGCGCCGGCACGTATGAGGCTCTCGACCGCGCGGCGGTTTAGATCCTTGCCGGACATGCGGCGGCAGAAATCCTCAAGACCCGTAAAGGGGCCGTTTTCTTTTCTGTCTGTCATGAGAAGATGGACGAATTTTTCGCCGATATTCTTTATCGCCGCCATGCCGAAGCGGATGTTCTTGCCCACAACCGTGAAGTCCGCGTCCGACTCGTTCACGTCCGGGGGCAAAAGCTTTATGCCCATGCCGCGGCACTCGGCGATATACTCCGCCACCTTACCCGGCGAGTCGAGCACGGAGGTCAAAAGCGCCGCCATGTATTCCCGCGGCCAGTGGCATTTCATATACGCAGTTCTGTAGCAGACGATGGCATAGGCCACGGCGTGCGCCTTGTTAAAGGCATAGGACGCGAAGTCAAGTATCTCATCATAGATGCTGTTGGCAACAGACTCGGGTATGTCGTTTTTGACGCAGCCTGCGATATTGCGCTCCGGATCGCCGTGAATAAACGCCACACGCTCGGCATCGATGATTGCGTGCTTTTTCTTGCTCATCGCGCGGCGAATGAGATCGGCCTGTCCAAGAGAGAAGCCGGCAAGACGGCGAAATATCTCGATAACCTGCTCCTGATACACTATGCAGCCGTAGGTTACAGAAAGTATCGGCTTGAGACTCTCATGCTTATAGCGCATCCGCTCCGGGTGCGCGGACCATTCCAGAAACTTGGGGATGCTATCCATGGGGCCGGGACGGTAGAGGGCAATTATAGCCGTTATATCCTCGACGCTTTTTGGCTTCAGTCCCGTGCAGACCGAGGTCATGCCAGAGGACTCGAGCTGGAACACGCCGATCGTCTTGCCTGCCGAAAGCATTGCAAAGGTCGCAGGATCGTCGTCCGGCACCGTCAGAATATCGAAATCCGGCGCTCGCTGACGGACGAGCTTCTGCGCATCATCAAGCACCGTGAGGTTGCGCAGACCGAGAAAGTCCATTTTGAGCAGACCAAGCTCCTCAAGCGTGTTCATCGGATACTGCGTGACCACAGATTCGTCGTTTTTCGCCAGCGGCACATACTCGCAGACCGGTCGCTCGGTTATAACCACGCCCGCGGCATGGGTGGAGGCATGTCTCGGCATGCCTTCCAGAGCCATGGCTGTGTCAAGCAGGCCCTTAATCTTCTGGTCGCCCTCATACATATCGCGCAGGGGCTTGGAGAGCTTTAGAGCCTCCTTAAGGGTCATGCCTATGGCGAAGGGCACCTGCTTTGCAACCGCATCGCACTCGGCGTAGCTTATATTGAGCGCACGGCCGGTGTCGCGGATAACGGCGCGCGCCGCCATCGTTCCGAAGGTCACAATCTGCGCCACGTGGTCGTCGCCATATTTGCGGTTGACATAGTCAATGACCTCACCGCGGCGGCGGACGCAGAAGTCGATATCGATATCGGGCATTGACACACGCTCAGGATTCAAAAAACGTTCGAAATAAAGGCTGTATTTTATCGGGTCAACGTCGGTTATGAAAAGACAGTAGGAGACCACGCTGCCGGCGGCAGAGCCGCGGCCCGGGCCGACGGGGATTCCGTTTCGCCTGGCATAGTCAATGAAGTCGTAGACTATTAGGAAATAGTCCACAAAGCCCATCTGGTTTATCATGTCGATCTCGTACCTGAGCTGCTCGCGCACGTCCTCGCGATCGGCGGAGTAGCGCTGAGAAAAGCCCTCGTCACAGAGCTTTTTAAGATACTCGGTGCTGTCAGTCTCACCCTCGGGCAGGGCGAACTTCGGCAGATGATAGTGACCGAACTCAAAGTCATAATTGCATCGCTCGGCTATGAGCGCCGTATTGTCACAGGCCTCCGGCAGCTCCGGAAACAGCTCGCGCATCTCCTGCTCGCTCTTGAGGTAGAAGTCCTGGGTTTCAAAGCGCATACGCTCGGTTTCTTCCACGGTTTTACCCATCTGAATGCACATGAGCACGTCCTGATAATATGCGTCTTCCTTATTTATATAGTGCGCATCATTCGTCAGAGCCAGGGGGATGCCTGTCTCCTTATGTATGCGTACAAGGCCGCGGGCGACCTCTTCCTGATCGGGGATGCCGTGCTTCTGAATTTCAAGATAAAAATCCTCGCCGAACAGCTCCTGCAAGTCCAGCGCTCTGGCCTTGGCGCCCTCGTAGTCGCCGTGAATGATCTTCTGCGGTATCTCACCCGCCAAACAGCCGGACAGGCACACAAGCCCCTGGGCATGCTTGTGCAGCAGCGGCCAGTCAATGCGCGGCTTGATGTAGAAACCTTCCGTGAATCCGGCTGAAACCAGGCGACAGAGATTTTTATAGCCCGTTTCGTCCTTGCAGAGCAAAATGAGATGGCTGTAATCAGAGTCAATCCTATGCTCACGGTCGCTCATACCACGCGGCGCGACATAGACCTCACAGCCGATTATGGGCTTAATTCCTGCCTTTTTGCAGGCTCGGTAGAAGGCAACCGCGCCGTACATGACACCGTGATCGGTCATTGCAAGCGCGTCAAAGCCGAGCTCCTTCGCCCTGAGCACCGCGGCATCTATCCGGCAGGCACCGTCGAGCAGACTATACTCTGTATGAACATGAAGATGGACAAAGGACATTGTCGCTCCCCCTTATCTAAGCTAAAAACAGTTTACTTCCCGCCTGACATGGTCACAAGCTTTCTGAGCCTGTGGCTGAGGCAGGACTTGGTCACGGGCGGGTCCGAGAGCAGGGCGAGATCAGACAGACTAACCTCCGGATTTGCTATGCGCAATAGCGCCGCCTGCTGCAGCCCCTCGGGGAGCTCCTCAAGGCCGTAGTCCCGCTCCAGGCGGCGGATTGCCGCGAGCTGCGCCTGTGCCGCCGCCACCGTTTTGTCAACATTGGCAGTGTCACAGTTTACCTTGCGGTTTATTGAGTTTATCATGTCCTTCTCAACCTTTGTGGACATGATCCCCATCGCGGAGATGGGCGCACCGATGGTGGTCAAAAAGTCCGCCATGGCGTCGGATTGTTTAAAATAGGTCATGTATGCCGCGCCGCGTTTTGCCTCGCGCGGATCAAAGCCCAGCTCCAGAAGCACCGAGAAAAACTCGCGGCTGACGCTTCTGTGCCCGGTTACAATTTCAAGATGATAGCTCTTATTCGGATCTGTAATGCTGCCCCCGGCGAGGAAAGCGCCGCGCACGAAGCTCGACTTGCAGCAGTCATTTTCCAGCATTCCGAGATTTATATGAAGTGTGATTGTCTCAGACGCCTCGTTGCCGAAGGCGCGGAAAATCGTTTCAATTTTCTGCATATCTGTAATTAGAAAGCGGCGCTTTCCCGTAGCGCCCTCATCCGGGAGCGAGTCAAATTCGAGCGAGAATGCGCGGCGAAACAGCCCCGGCAGAGTCTGGGCAAAGGCCCCGCTCGCCGTCACAATCCGTATCTCCCTGGGCGAGAAGGTGCTGCAATACAGCAAAACACCGTATGCCTCCGCCAACGCACAACATTTTTTCCTGGATGTGCTGCGACAAAGCTCCGCTTTCGCGTCCGATGAGAAGGACATTTTTTCAACCCCTATTTGTAAATTCTTGTTCCTGATTTATCTGTATACGCACGCAGCAGCTGGCGAGCCAGCTCCCGCGGGTTATGTCTCACATATCCGCTGTCCCAGACGGCAAGCGGCGCGCGCAGAAGACCCACGCCAAGATCGTTAATAGCCTGCTCGTCAATAGCCACCTGCTCGGCACCCTCAGTGCGGTATTTTGCCGCGAGTTCCTCCGGTATATCCGTGCTGTTGGCAAGACACCAGTCGAAGAGGTGCTCGCCCGAATTACTAAACAGCGCCCTGATGTGATCGGAGGCGGTATAACCCTCCGTCTCGCCGTCCTGCGTCATGACGTTCAGAACATATATACGAAACGCATCCGACTGCGCAACCGCACTGGCAACGCCGTCCGTTATGAGGTTCGGCATTATGCTCGTGTACAGGCTGCCCGGGCCGAGGACGATCATTTCGGCCTGATTTATGGCTTCAATTGCCCCGGGCAGGGCCTTCGGCTGCTCCGGAATCAGCCGCACGCGCTCTATTTTTTTATCTGTGCCCTTCTTAAAATCCGCTATCCGTGATTCACCCAGCACCTGACTGCCGTCGTCAAAATCAGCCGCCAGATAGACAAGCTCGTTTGTGACCGGCAACACCCTTCCGGTTATAGCCAGAACCTCGCTCATGCGTCGAACCGCCTGATCGAAGGTATCCGACATGCCGTTGAGTGCCGCCAGAAACAGGTTTCCGAAGCTCTGTCCCTTGAGACTGCCGTCGGTGAAACGATAAGACAAAAGCTCCTCCATTATCGGCTCCGTGTTCGCCAGAGCCTGAATGCAGTTGCGCACGTCGCCGGGAGGCGGCATTCCAAGCTCCTCACGAAGCATGCCCGAGCCCCCGCCGTCATCAGACATCGTGACGATTGCGGTTATATTCTCAGAATAGAGCTTCAGACCGCGCAGCATCGTGGACAAACCGGTGCCTCCGCCAATGACAACTATGCGCGGTGCGGCCTTTTTCCTGCTTTTCATGGTCTCACCCCTTGTCAGCATCGCGATAGTTCCCAGTTACATTCAGGTCCTGTGCAGATAGTCTGTCGACAAGGGCCTTTGCCACCGCGACACTGCGGTGCTTGCCGCCGGTGCAGCCTATGGCTATGTTCAAGGTAAACTTGCCCTCCTCTGTGTACAGCGGAATGAGAAAATCCAGCATCGAGCTTAAATGCTCCATAAACATCTTCGTATCGTCATAGCTGAATACAAAATCTGATACCGGCTTGTCCAGCCCGCACTGGGGTCTGAGCTCCAGAATGTAATATGGATTCGGCAGAAACCGGACGTCGAAAACAAGGTCTGCGTCCATCGGCAGACCGTATTTATAGCCGAACGCCGTCACCGTCACCGCCATGCTCCGCTTTGACTCAGCAGACAAAAACAGATCGCTTATGCGGCTTTGCAGCATTGCGCTCGTGAGTCCTGTGGTGTTTATAATATAGTCCGCGCGCTCGCGAAGCGGGGACAAAACCTCCCGCTCGCGTATAATCGCGTCACTGATAGACCCGCCCTCCTCAAGCAGAGGATGCGGTCTGCGCGTCTCCTTATACCTGCGCACGATGGTCGGCGTATCCGCCTCCACAAACAGTATGCGGTACTCAAGCCCCTGCTCCCACAGCCCGTCAAGAGCCGCAAAGAGGCCGTCAAAGCTCTCACGCTCACGCACGTCGGTCACGAGCGCAACCCGCTCATAGCGTCCGCGCGTGGCAAGGCAGAGCTCCGCAAACTTCGGCAGGAGAGCCACAGGCATATTATCCACGCAGTAATAGTCAAAATCCTCAAGAATATCCGCCGCGCGGCTCTTGCCCGCGCCGGACATTCCGGATATTATTAGAAATTCCATTTTATCCTCGTATTATCTTTACTTCCGGCTCTAAGGTGATGCCAGAGCTATTATACACCGTCTGACGGATATGCTCAATGAGTCTTATCACATCGTCGAAGCTCGCGCCGCCCGTATTTACGACAAAGCCCGCGTGCTTTTTGGAAACCTGAGCACCGCCGATTGAAAACCCCTTCAGTCCCGCAGCCTCTATGAGTGCACCGGCATAGCCGCCCTCGGGACGCTTGAAGGTGCTGCCGGCAGAGGGCTTATCAAGCGGCTGAGAGCTGCGGCGCTTCTGGACAAGCTCGCGCATCCGCGCCTGAATAAACTCCGGCTCACCCGGCATAAGCTTCAGACTGGCACCGGTGATGAGATATGGGCTGCCCGAAAACATGCTGCCGCGGTATGAAAGTCCGAGCTCCGACGCCGGACGCTCTATAAGCCCGCCCAGCTCGTCAACATAGCGCACAGACTCCAGCACATCGCGCATTTCACCGCCGTATGCGCCCGCGTTCATATACACCGCGCCGCCGAGCGAACCCGGTATCCCATGGGCAAACTCCAGCCCCGTCAGGCCAAAACCCAGCACAGACACGGCAAGCCTAGCCAGCGGCACACCAGAACCGGCGCGCACGCGTTCACCATCGACTTGCTCTATCCGGCTCATACTGTCCCCGAGGTGGATAACCACAGCATCAATGCCCTGCTCGGAGATGAGCAGGTTTGTTCCGTTGCCCATGATGAAGGGTTCAAGCCCCGCAGACCTCACTATGCTGCAGAGCTTCGCCGCCTCCTGCTCTGAGGAAGGCTCCGCAAAAAGCCTTGCCGGGCCGCCGATGCGAAATGAGCAGTGTGCATTCAAAGGCTCGTTTTCCAGAAGGCGCAGTTCCGGCAGCTGCCGGCGTATATCATATATCAGGGATTCGGTTACTTGCATATTTTGTTATACCCCTCCGTTGTCAATAAATCTATCGTGCTCCTCCGCAAGAGTTTTGGCTGCGTTGAAGCCCATGTTTTTCTGCCTGTTATTCATGGCTGCCAACTCAAGAATAACGGCAAGGTTTCGTCCCGGTCTAACCGGAATTACGAGGCTCGGGACATCAGCGTCCAAAATCTTCATATACTGCGTATCCAGACCCAGCCGGTCGTAGGCCTTGTTGTCATCCCAAAGCTCAAAATTAACAACCATATCGATATTCGATTCCGGCTTGACCGCGCCTATGCCAAAGATGTGCCTTGCGTCGATTACGCCTATGCCGCGCAGCTCCATATAATAGCGGATAAGCTCCGGCGCCGTGCCGACGAGCGTATCTCTTGAAATGCGCCGTATCTCAACCGCATCGTCTGCAATCAGCCTGTGTCCGCGCTTTATAAGCTCCAGCGCAGTCTCGCTTTTGCCGACGCCGGAGTCGCCCGTTATGAGCAGACCCTCGCCGTATACCTCAACCAGCACTCCGTGCATGGTGATCCGCGGTGCCAGCGCATTCGTCAGTGAGCTTATGAGATCTGCCATGAACGTGGAGGTGTCCTCCTCCGTCAACAACAGCGTACGGTCATATTTTTCGGCAAGCTCTATGCACTCCGGAAACGGCTTCGTGCCGTGGCAGATTATGAGCGCGCTTATGTCGAAGCTCATAAGCTCCTCCAGCGATTTATAGCGCCCCTTTTCACCCAGGCTCTCCAGATACGTGCTCTCGACACGGCCGATGAGCTGAATGCGCTTGGGATCGAAATAATCATAGAAGCCTGTAAGCTGCAGGGCGGGTCTGTTAACGTCAGCAGTATGCAGCCTCGCCGTTTCAAAATCGCTTGCGGCATGGAGCACCGTCAGCTTTTGCTCTTTAACTATACTACTCAGACTGACAGAATATTTGTCGTTCAAGGCAATACCTCCCTCCGCATTGGCGGATATACCTCATTTTAACCATATTACCCGCTTTTGGCAATCCTTTTCACAACATCATATAAAATACAAAAAATCATCTTGCAATATTGCAGCTTGTCTGTTATTATAATAAGGCTGTTTTAACGGTAATTATCTACCAGACAGGAGGTGCTTCTCAAATGGCTAAATGTGAATTCTGCGGCAAGGATGTGTCTTTTGGCATAAAGGTCAGTCATTCCCATAGACGCTCCAATCGCACATGGAAGCCCAATGTCAAGCGCGTTAAGGCCGTTGTGGGCGGAAGCCCCAAGCGTGTCTACGCATGCACACGCTGCCTGCGCAGCGGTAAGGTCACTCGCGCTGTGTGAGCAAGGCTCAACATTTATTCACCGAAACAAGGCTCGCCTTTCATGGCGAGCCTTTTTCGGTTTGATGCCTGTGAAATAATTATTTTCCATGCAATAAAACACGCTCTTGCGGCGTTGTTAATATGAGAGGAGGCGAAGTGGGTGATTTCTGCAAACATCGGTGATGGGCGTGACGACTCTGAGGCACTGGATTGGCTTATAGTGCGCATCTCATGCGCTGATAGGGCCGCCCTCGCCGACTTATACAATGAGACCCGATCCGCGGTCTACGGCTTTTCGCTGTCCATTCTCAGAAATGCACACGATGCCGAGGATGTGCTGCAGGAAACATATATCCGCGTCTGGGCCTCTGCCGCAAGCTACTCCTCTCAGGGCAAGCCCATGGCATGGCTTCTCACGATCGCAAAAAACCTCTCACGCAGCAAGCTCCGGGAGCGCGTCCGCGTCTCGGACATGGACGATGAGGATTGGCAGCTTTTCTACGCTGAAAGTCCCGCCGTCACCAGCGAGGACCGGCTCGTTCTCGACGCAGCCCTGCGCGGTCTGTCGGAGCAGGAGCGGCAGATTGTCATGCTGCACGCGGTGACGGGCTTCAAGCACGCCGAAATCGCAGCTATGCTTGATATGCCGATTTCTACTGTACTTTCAAAATACAGCAGGGCAAGAAAAAAACTACAGGCTCTAATCGGAGGTGAGCTGATATGAATCAGAAGGACGTTGAAGCGAGACTCTCCACCGCCATCGACCACGCGGTCCCGGACGTGCTTGAGAGCATATTGGCCCAATGCAGCAATTCTGCAGACAGCCCTGATTCACATGAAGTGATTGACATCGCGGATATGCACGAGGGAAAAAAAGCCAAAGGCAAAACCTGGCAGCGCCGCCTGACCGCCATTGCCGCGGCTCTTGCTCTGGTGCTTTTCGGAACGCTCGGCTACGGTGGAATTCAAAGGGCGCAGGCCGCAGTCACAACCGTCTGCCTGGATGCAGGTTTAAGCATAGATCTGGAGCTGAATCGAAGCGGCAAGGTTGTATCCGTGAGTGGTGAGGGCTCCACTGATGAACTAAAGAAAACACTTAAGGGCAAGAGCATGGATCAGGCCGCATCCGAGGTTATTGAGCTCATGGTCAGCTCCGGAAGTATAAGCGAGCAAAAAAATTCTCTACTCATCAGCGTCAGCGGCGAAAATGCGGCCCAGCTCAAAGCGCACATCACGCAGCTCGCGGACGCTGTCCTATCCGATCTGGGGATCGACGGTGCAATTGTCGCACAGCAGATAGCGGAATCTATATCGGAGCTGTCGGAACAGCTGGGTATTCCCGCCGGTCGCGCCGAGCTTATAGATAAGCTCGCAGACTTCCTTGGAAACAGCAACAGATTTGAGCTTTCAAAGCTGGGCGTGAACGAGCTCAACTTCCTCATGAGCAGCTCGGCAGGCACGCTCGAAGGCCTCATCACCACCGGCACCGCCAACAGCTCGGCATATGTCAGCGCAGACAGTGCGCTCGCGAGCGCCTATGCCCACGCGGGAATATCAGAGGATGGTGCAAAGGCAGGCGCGGTCATAGACACAGCTGCCGGAAGATTGTCATACGAGATCGAGTTTACTGCTGACGGCATAAGCTATGAATACAGCATCGACGCAAAAAGCGGCAGCGTCATCGGCTGGGTGTCCGAGACCATCGGCGGCGGCGCAGGCGATCTGATAGACGGCTCAATTGACCAAATTGAGGAAACAGCAGGACTGAGCCTGGACGAGGCAAAAGAGCGCGCTATTGCAAACTCCGGCATTGATCCATCTCTAATCGGCGACTTTGATATAAAAGTGAGCGAAGACGGGCAGTGCAGTGTGTCATTCAAGTCGGGAGACATGGAGTACAGCTATGATTTAGACTCCAAAACAGGCGACGTCGTCAAGGCTCTGGGCGGCATCGCGGACTTCTTCAAAAACTGGGGCTGAGCGCCCAAAGTAAAATATAAAAATAGTCGGGACGGCCTTTGCCGTCCCGACTATTTCTTTTTAATTACAGCTTAAAGTAATCCACGCCGCCCTCAAACAGGGGCTGGTACTTATCGCCCGGCACGTTCAGATACACATTGTTTCCGTTGCGCTCGCTGTGTCCCATCTTGCCCAGAACACGACCGTCGGGTGAGCAGATGCTCTCAACCGCCAGCACAGAGCCGTTCGGGTTATAGCGAACATCCATGGTCGGCACACCGTCCGGCGTGACATACTGCGCGGCGAGCTGACCGTTTGCCTCAAGCTCGCGCAGAAGCTCCGGCGGGCAGATGAAGCGGCCTTCGCCATTGGAGATCGCCATGGTATACTCCTGCCCCGGCTCGCAACGAGACAGCCACGGGCTCTTGTCGGAGGCAACACGCGTGCGCACCAGCATGCTCTGGTGGCGGCCAATGTTGTTGAAGGTCAATGTCGGGCATTTGTCGTCGGTCTCCACGATCCGGCCAAAGGGAACGAGCCCCAGCTTTATAAGTGCCTGGAAGCCGTTGCAGATTCCGAGCATCAGTCCGTCCCTCGCGCCGAGCAGCTCGTGCACTGCCTCGGTCAGCCGCGGATTGCGGAAGAAGGAAACGATTAGCTTCGCGGAGCCGTCGGGCTCGTCACCGCCGGAAAAGCCGCCGGGCAGGACTATCATCTGGCTTTGTGCAATGCTCTTTGCCATGCGCTCAACGCTCTGCTCGACATCGGCAGGGCTGAGGTTGCGCACGACCAGTATCTCGGGCTCCGCACCCGCGCGCTTGAGCGCCCGGGCGGTGTCATACTCGCAGTTTGTGCCGGGGAACACCGGGATCAGCGCCTTGGGTCTGGCTATGCCCAGCTTCGGCGCAAGGCGGACATTTGACTTATAGGAAATTGCGCGAACGTCTCCACTCTCCTGTCCGGGCGCTGTGCGATAGGGCAGAACGGGCTCAAGCTTGCCCTCCCAAGCCTCCTGAACAAGCGATAAGTCCGCACTCTCGCCCTTTGCGGCGAGGGCGTATTTTTCTGTCACGACACCGATGGTTTCGCCATCAGCATAGTCGGGCGCAAGCTCAAGAATAAAGGAGCCGTAGCTCCAGCCGAAGAGCCTGTCCGCGTCAAACGCAGCGTCGAGCTTGATGCCGAGGCGATTGCCCACAGCCATCTTGAACAGTCCCTCGGCGATTCCGCCGTGACCGACAGACCAGGCCGAGCGAAGCACGCCCCGCTGCGCAAGTGTCTCAATGCGCTCGTAGAGCTTGCGCATCGCCGCCGCGTCATAGGGATCTGCGCCCAGCAGTGCCAGGCGGTTTCCGGCAGACTTCAGCTCCGGTGTCATAACCTTTCGGGTATCGCCCGCCGCAATCGCGAAGGAGACGAGTGTGGGCGGCACATCGAGCATCTCAAAGCTGCCGGACATGCTGTCCTTGCCGCCAATTGCGGCAAGCCCCAGGCCGAGCTGGGCATCCAGCGCGCCCAAAAGCGCCGCGAGGGGCTTGCCCCAGCGCTCAGGCTCCGTGCGCAGACGCTCAAAATACTCCTGGAAGGTGAGATATGCGTCCTTATAAGAGAATCCGGAGGCGACGAGGCGGGAGACGCTCTCCACAACGGCGAGATACGCGCCGCGGTACTGGTTCTGCTCCGAAACAAAGGGATTATAGCCATACGCCATGCCTGAACAGGTCGTGGTCTCGCCCATCACGGGCAGCTTTGCGACCATCGTCTGTATCGGGCTGAGCTGATATTTGCCGCCGAAGGGCATGAGCACCGTTGCCGCGCCGACTGTGCTGTCAAAGCGCTCTGAAAGGCCCTTGCGTGAACAGGTGTTAAGGTCGCTCACGAGCATTGTGAGCCTATCCTGCAAACTGCCGGAAACCTCGGGTGAACGGTCGGCGACCTCGCGCGCGGGTATGCTGGCAGAGCTGTGCTTCTGGGCGCCGTTGGTGTCCAGGAACGCTCTGGAAAGGTCAACAATGGTCTTGCCGCGCCAGTTCATGCGCAGTCTCGGCTCGGCAGTCACGCGCGCAACCACCGTCGCCTCAAGGTTTTCCCCGGCGGCGCAGTCAAGGAAGTTTGCCACATCCTCAGGCGCGACGACAACCGCCATGCGCTCCTGACTCTCGGATATGGCAAGCTCCGTGCCGTCAAGTCCCTCATATTTTCTCGGCACTGCGTCAAGGTTAATTTCAAGTCCGTCGGCAAGCTCGCCGATGGCGACAGAAACGCCGCCCGCGCCGAAGTCGTTGCAGCGCTTTATCATGCGGGTCACGTTCCCATCGCGGAACAGGCGCTGAATCCTGCGCTCCACGGGTGCATTGCCCTTCTGAACCTCGGCCCCGCAGCTCTCAAGGCTGTCCAGGGCGTGCGCCTTGGAAGAGCCGGTCGCGCCGCCGCAGCCGTCGCGGCCTGTGCGTCCGCCGAGCAGGATGACAACATCATCAGCCTCCGGCCTCGCGCGGCGAACGTTCTCCGCAGGCGCCGCCGCCACAACCGCGCCAATTTCCATGCGCTTTGCGACATAGCCGGGGTGGTATATCTCATCGACCAGACCGGTTGCAAGGCCGATCTGGTTGCCGTAGGAGCTGTAGCCGGCGGCAGCCGTGGTGACAAGCTTGCGCTGGGGCAGCTTGCCCTCGAGCGTCTCGGACACGGGTGCAAGCGGGTCCCCCGCACCGGTCACGCGCATCGCCTGATAGGCATAGCTGCGTCCGGACAGCGGGTCGCGGATAGCGCCGCCGACGCAGGTCGCAGCACCGCCGAAGGGTTCAATCTCCGTGGGGTGATTGTGGGTCTCATTTTTGAACATGAGCAGCCAGTCCTCGGGCACGCCGTCGTTGTCAACTGTAATATGGACAGAGCAGGCGTTTACCTCCTCCGACTCGTCGAGCTTTGGAAGCTGACCCTTGCTCTTGAGATATCTCGCACCTATCGTCGCGATATCCATGAGTGTCACGGGCTTGCTCTCGCGCCCCAGCTCGCGCCGAATCTCCAGATAACGCGCCCAGGACTGACTAACAGCCGGATCCGATATCTGAACACCATCTATGATCGTGCCAAAGGTGGTGTGGCGGCAGTGATCCGACCAATAGGTGTCCAGAACCTTGATTTCGGTCACCGTCGGGTCTCGCTGCTCGCTGCGGAACCACTCATGGCACATGCTGATATCGCCCATGTCCATGGCAAGGCCCATGCTTTCAATAAGCTTTGCCAGCCCCTCCCGGGACAGCTCGGTAAAGCCCTCGAGCAGCTCCACGTCGGGCGGCTCGGGATAATCGGTCGCCAAGGTCGCGAAGGTCTCGTGGCTTGCCTCTCGGCTCTCCACAGGGTTTATTAAATACTTCTTTATGCGCCCGAGCTCCTGCTCGGACACATCACCCGAGAGCAGAAATACGCGCGCTGTGCGCACTGCGGGGCGCTCGCCCATCGACACGAGCTGGATGCACTCGGCACAGGAATCCGCACGCTGGTCAAACTGACCGGGCAGATACTCAACCGCAAAGGCAATGTCCGCCGCGGGAAGCTGCGAATACACCTCATCCGTCTGCGGCTCGGAGAATACCACGGGCAGGCAGCGCGAAAACAGCTCCTTGTCAATGCCCTCAACGTCGTAGCGGTTCAGAAAACGCAGGGATTCCACGCTCTTGATATCCAAAATGTTGTGTATTTCACTTAGATGTGCGGCGGCCTCCACATCGTATGGGGCACGCTTTTCAACATAAACTCTAAAAACTGCCATTTTACGCCTCCATCTCGGCCGCCAGTGCCCGGCGACCTATATCTGATCTGCGGTGTACGGAATCAAAGCTCAGTTTATCTGCTGCTGTATAGGCTCGCTCAATCGCCTGCTGCAAATCAGGAGCCGTGGCGGTGACGCCGAGCACCCTGCCGCCGGAGGTCACGAGCCCTCCGTCCTCAGTCAGCCTCGTTCCGGCATGATAGACCGTCGCCCCGCCGCCGGGCAGCTGCCCGCAATCCAGGCCGGATATGGCAAGTCCCTTCCTGTACGCCGAGGGATAGCCGCCGGATGCCAGAATGACACAGCAGGCAGACTCGTTTTTCCAGCGTACGGGCAGGTCTTCAAGCTCGCCCTTGGATATGGCGAGCATTATCTCCATCAGGTCAGTTTCCAGAAGCGGAAGTACGACCTGGGTTTCTGGATCGCCGAATCTGCAATTGTACTCGATGACCTTGGGGCCGTTTTTTGTCAGCATCAGTCCAAAATACAGGCAGCCGGAGAAGGGTCTGCCCTCCTCGCGCATCGCGAACATGGTCGGCAGGAAAATTTCCCGCATGCACTGCTCGGCAAGCTCTGGGGTGTAGTAAGGGTTCGGCGCGATCGTGCCCATGCCGCCGGTATTTGGGCCCTCGTCGCCGTCGAGCGCGCGCTTGTGGTCCATGGAGGACAGCATAGGCACGAGCGTCTTGCCGTCTGTGAATGACAGGACGGAAACCTCGGGTCCTTCGAGGTATTCCTCGATTATTATCCTCGCTCCGCTCTCGCCAAAGACCTTGTCGCCCATGGCCGCGCGAACCGCCGCCTTCGCCTCTTCGCGGGTCATCGCGACCGTGACGCCCTTTCCGAGGGCGAGGCCGTCGGCCTTAACCACGGTGGGAATCGGCGCAGTCTCAAGATAGCTAAGCGCCCGCCCCATGTCGGTGAAGACCTCGCAGCTTGCGGTGGGAATATTGTATTTTGCCATGAGCTCCTTGGAAAAGACCTTGCTGCCCTCGATAATCGCGGCATTGGCGCGCGGGCCAAAGCAGGGTATGCCCAGGGACTCCAGCTCGTCCACCATGCCCATGCACAGGGGATCGTCAGGCGCGACAACGGCAAAGTCGAAGCTCTGCTCGCGCGCATAGTCGCACACGGCGGAAATGTCCGTGGCGCTAATCGGCACACAGACCGCATCTGCGGCTATGCCGCCGTTGCCCGGTGCCGCGTGTATTTCACTTACGAGCGGGCTTTCCCTAAGCTTGCGTATTATGGCGTGCTCGCGGCCGCCGCCGCCGATGACCAGTATTTTCATTGGTGGCACCTCGCTTATCTTAATGATGGAACAGCCTGATGCCGGTGAAGCTCATCACCATGCCGTATTTGTCGGCGGCCTCGATGACATTGTCGTCGCGGATGCTGCCGCCGGGCTGTGCAACGTACTTGACGCCGCTTTTTGCAGCGCGCTCAATATTATCACCAAAGGGGAAGAAGGCGTCGGAGCCAAGCGCCACACCGGCCAGCTTCGCTATCCAGTCTGCCTTCTCGTTCGCAGTGAGCTCCTCCGCTATGAAGCGGTCAATCTCATTGTCACGCTCGGCGCGCTTCATACTCTCCGCAAAGCTAATTTCAAGCACCCTTGGGTGGCGGCGCAGCCACCAGTTGTTGGCCTTATCGCCCGCCAGACGTGTGCAGTGGATGCGGCTCTGCTGACCCGCGCCAACGCCGATGGTCTGTCCGTCCTTGACGTAGCAGACAGAGTTCGACTGGGTATATTTAAGCGTGATGAGGGACAAAAGCAGGTCGTTCTCGGCCTCAAGCGTCAGCTTAGCGTTCTTCGTCACGATGTTGCCGAGGCAGTCGCGGCCTATGGGCAGGCTGTTGTAGCCCTGCTCGAAGCGAATACCGAAAATGTCGCGGCGCTCGATTGCCGCAGGCTCATAGTCCGGGTCTATGCGCACGACGTTATAGCCGCCGCCGCGCTTTGCGCGCAGAAGCTCCAGCGCTTCATCGGTATAGCCAGGCGCGATAACACCGTCGGAGACCTCCGGCAGTAGCAGGCGCGCGGTGTCCGCATCGCAGATATCGGACAGAGCCGCCCAGTCGCCGTAGGAGCAGAGCCTGTCCGCACCACGGGCGCGGGCGTAGGCCGAGGCCAGCGGCGAAATGTCAGCCGGTGCGTGAAAAACCAGCCTGTCAATGTCGGAAAGCTCCCTGCCGACCGCCGCGCCTGCGGGCGAAACGTGCTTGAAGCTCGCCGCTGCCGCCGTGCCGGTCGCCGTGCGCAGTGCGCGGACGAGCTGCCAGGAATTTAGCGCGTCCATGAAGTTTATATAGCCCGGACGACCGTTTACGACCTCGACGGGCAGCTCGCTGCCGTCCGCCATGAAGAGGCGAGCCGGCTTCTGGTTCGGGTTACAGCCATACTTAAGTTCAAGTTCCTTCAAATCTCAGCCCTCCGCAGTATTTTTATTTATTATTATCTCCTCGCCGTCGATGCAGACGTACAGGGAAACCTTGTTTTCCTCGTCCAGAGAGTCCCAGAGCGATTTTGCCAGTGTCCCGGCATCCGTTTGGGGGATATCGATGACCACAGGCTCGCCGTGGAAGCTGGGCAAGGGTGAGCCAAAGCCCTCATATGTACTGATGAAGTGCCCCTGACCGGGGGCAGGGTTGTCATAGGTGTAGAAAAGGCGCTCGCAGCAATCAGGCTTGCCGTTCTGCGCTCTCAGGATGGAGAGCATGTACCCGCCGCAGGGCCAAAGCATCCCAGAGATGCGGGGAGTCCAGTTCGGATCGTCAGGCTCAAAGCGGCGGCTCATCAGCGCGGAGAGCCAGCCGCCAGCACTAAAGCTGTCACGAATAGTATCGGTCTGGTCGCCGTTCGTGATGATGACACTGACACCCTCGGCATCCTCCACCCGACGCAGGGGATGATAAATTATTAGGCTGGGGTCCGTCATCTTCGACTCGTCAAAGGCGCGAGTGCGAATTCCGTCGGCGGTCTTTTCAAAAACACGGTTGCGGCTGTTCTCACTGCGGCCCATGATGAAGTAAGCACAGACCGTACGACCGGCAGGCGTCCTGCCCAGCATGATGCCCCGTCCGGGGTATGGGCGCTCGCGCAGATATCCAAAAATGTCCGTCATGGCTTTTCTCTCCCTTCCAGTCTCTTGGCGACTATACAAAGCGCCTGCGGCAGTATCTTCCACTCGGCCTGCTCCATAACCCGGCGCTGAAGTGTCTTCGGCGTATCAAAGGGCATAACCTCAACAGCCTTTTGCAGGATAATCTCGCCGCCGTCAGGAATTTCATTGACGTAATGTACTGTAGCTCCGCTGATCTTAACACCGCGCTCCAGCGCGGCCTCATGTACGCGCAGACCGTAAAAGCCCTCGCCGCAAAATGCGGGGATAAGGCTCGGGTGTATGTTTATAATTCGCTCCGCCCAGCGTGCGGTAAACTCCTCGGAGAGAATACGCAGAAACCCCGCGAGAACGATGAGACCCACGCCCTCCTCCTCCAGCAGCCCGGAAAGGCGCTCCTCAAAGTCGTCCCTGCCCAGCGCCACGGCGCGTATGCCTGCGCTGCCCGCCCGCTCAAGGGCATAGGCACCCGAGCGGTTTGATACGACCAGTGTCAGCTCCACACCCGGCAGGCGTCCCGCAGTTGACGCATCGATGAGCGCCTGCAGGTTCGTGCCTCCGCCGGAAACCAGCACAGCGGTCTTTAACATAGCTCTACCCCGCCTTCGCCGGTTTTGAGCTCGCCGCAGACATAGGCGGCGACTCCGTTTTCATTGAGCGTGCGCACGGCCTTGTCGGCGTCCTCCGCTGAGACCACAGCGCACATGCCGACACCCATGTTGAAGGTGTTGAACATGTCTCGCTCGGGGATATTGCCTTCGCGGGCTATGACATCAAATATCGCGGGCGTGCGCAGGGCCGCCCTTTCGATCTTTGCCGTGAATCCGGGCGCAAGCGCACGGGGAATGTTCTCATAAAAACCGCCGCCGGTGATATGCGACACTGCGGAGACCTTTGCAGCGGCAAGCATCGCCAGAACGGGCTTTACATATATGACGGTCGGCTCAAGCAAGGTCTCGCCCAGGCTGCGACCGAGATCGGCATACTGCCGTTCGAGTCCGCCGTGCTCAATGTCAAACACGCGGCGAACCAGCGAAAAGCCGTTCGAGTGCACGCCTGACGAGGGCAGGGCGATTATCGCGTCTCCCGCTCTCATGCCGGAGTTATCGAGGATCTTTTTCTTGTCCACCACGCCGACGGAGAAACCGGCGAGATCATACTCGTCCTCGGGATAGAAGCCGGGCATCTCAGCCGTCTCGCCGCCTATGAGTGCCGCGCCGGATTGCACGCAGCCCTCAGCTATGCCCGCGACGATATCCGCTATGCGTTCCGGCACGTTCTTCCCGCAGGCTATGTAGTCCAGGAAAAACAGGGGCTTTGCACCGCTGCAGATGACGTCGTTCACGCACATCGCAACGCAGTCTATGCCGACAGTGTCATGCTTGTCCAGCATGAAGGCAAGCTTTAGCTTTGTTCCGACGCCGTCTGTGCCGGAAACCAGCACCGGACGCTCTATGCCCGCCAGATCCAGCTCGAAAAGTCCACCAAATCCACCCAGGCCGCCGATGGCTCCGCTTGTCAGGGTGCGGGCTACGTGACCTTTCATGAGTTCCACCGCCCTATACCCGGCAGTGATGTCTACACCCGCGGCCTTATAGCTCGCGCTCTCGCTTTTCATCAGTTCTCCTCCTTCTTTTCACTTAACTTCTGCTCAAACTTTGATCTCTGTGCCTTGCTCGGGATCGCGCAGGGATATTCGCCGGTAAAGCAGCCCTTGCAGAAGCCGCAATCGCTGTTATCAGCCAGTTTATCAAGATAGTCTACATTCAGATATCCAATGCTGTCAACGCCGATGATTTGTCTGATCTCCTCAACCGTATGCTTGTAGGCAATAAGGTTTTCGGAGGAATCAATGTCCGTTCCGAAATAGCAGGGGTACTTAAACGGGGGCGCGGAGAGTCTTGCGTGAACCTCGGTCGCGCCGGCTTCACGCAGAAGCTTGACAATGCGCCCGATTGTCGTGCCGCGCACGATGCTGTCATCGACCAGGATGACGCGCTTGCCGCGCACAGTCGGGGCTATTGTATTGAGCTTTATGCGAACCGCATCCTCGCGCTTTTGCTGACCGGGCTGGATGAAGGTGCGTCCGATATACTTGCTCTTCACGAAGCCGACGCCATAGGGAATGCCGCTCTGCCTTGCATAGCCGAGCGCCGCGTCGAGACCGGAATCAGGCACGCCGACGACGACGTCCGCCTGAACCGGGTGCTCCAGCGCCAAAAACGAGCCCGCGCGCTGGCGCGCGATGTGGACGCTTGAGCCGTCCACCACAGAGTCGGGACGGGCAAAGTAAATAAACTCGAAAACGCAGGCTGAGGTCTCGCCGCCACAGTGGCTCGTATCGCTGGCGATGCCATCCTCGGTTATTGTGACAATCTCACCGGGTAACACGTCGCGCAGGAAGCGCGCCCCGATGCTGTCGAGAGCGCAGCTCTCACTGGCGACGACATATCCCTCGCCCAGAGTTCCGATACACAGCGGGCGAAAGCCTCTCGGGTCGCGCACGGCTATGAGCTTGCGCGGGCTCATGACGACGAGCGAATATGCGCCCTGAATTTTATCCATCGCGCGTGAAATCGCCTCCTGTATGGAGTTTGCAGTCATGCGCTCATGGGTTATCGCATAGGCGATTACCTCGGAATCCGAGGTCGTGTAGAAAATAGATCCCTGCAGCTCCAGCGCCTCGCGCAGCTCCGCCGCGTTCGTGAGACTGCCGTTGTGCGCCAGCGCCATGCCGCCCTTGATGTGGCGGATGACAAGCGGCTGGGCGTTATCGCGATACTGGCCGCCCGCTGTTGTGCCGTAGCGGCAGTGGCCGACGGCCATTTGACCGCGGTTGAGCGCAAGAAGGCGTTCGGTGGTGAACACGTCGCCCACAAGGCCGACGTCCTTGTAACCGCTTATGACACCGTCGTCGTTAACGGCTATACCGCAGCTCTCCTGTCCGCGGTGCTGAAGAGCGTAAAGTGCGTGGTAGACTGTGCCGACTACGTCAGTTTCCGAATCGCCGAACACGCCGAAAACACCGCACTCTTCGTGGAGCTTATCAAAAATATCTTTCATATTATCCAGCGTAGCCCATTAGGCGCCGCATGACCTCCTGATATGCATCTTCTGCTCCGCCCATGTCGCGGCGGAAGCGATCTTCATCCAGCTTCTCATGTGTCTCAACGAGCCCCTCGCGCCTTTCCACGCACTTTCCTCCCTTTTATTTCAGCTTCTTCTGTAGCTCTTCGTCCTTTTTTAGAACCTCGCGGGTCATCTCGACGCGCATGGCGTCAAGCCTTGCCGCAAGCTCACCGTCACCGACTGCCAGTATCTGCGCAGCTAAAAGGGCCGCGTTCTTAGCCCCGTCGATCGCGACGGTAGCCACGGGAAGTCCCGACGGCATCTGCACTGTTGAGAGCAGCGCATCCAGTCCGTCGAGCGTGCTCGACTTTATGGGAATGCCGATCACCGGCAGGGTCGTGTTTGCGGCAATTGCGCCTGCAAGGTGAGCAGCCTTGCCCGCAGCGGCGATGATTGCGCCGAAGTTGTTTTCTCTGGCGGACAGTGCGAAGGCGCGCACCTCCTCCGGGGTTCTGTGGGCGCTCATGATCCTCGCCTCAACGGGAATGTCCAGCTCGCGCAGCTGAGTGACGGCCTTCTCTACCACCGGCCAGTCGCTGTCGCTGCCCATTATAACCAACACTTTTTTTACTGACATGTCCTTTTTTCTCCCTCCCGAAAAACCGAACAAGGCCGCGACAAATCTGCCGTGGCCTTGTTTTTATACTATTACACTATTATACCCGGACGCTGGGCGTAGCTTCCCCGGTGATTTGAAATACATTTAAGGAAAACCATCACAGGACGCCCCCTTCGCGCTTTCTTGATATCTAAATAATATCGGCTTTTCCCTGAAAAAACAACGTATTTACAAGGAATAAATCATTTTCAGACAATCGAACAATAAACCGACGTTTTGCACCCGGCTTTTATAAGCTTTTACACCATGTAATAGGCAAAAATTGTCCCCGCCAAAACGGCGGGGACAATGTCATTGCAGTTATACTATCCTTCTGTCTCGCTTCTGGTTATCGTAATGTTTGTTCAGGAACGGACGCACGACGTAGTATATGAGCTTATTCTCAAGATTGAACATATATATCGTGAAGGTCGAGGCGAAGGCCACAAATCCGAAAAGTGCCGCCTTACCCAAAACCTTGCCGAGCTTTTTGCCGGGCTTTTTCGTGTTTTTCTTGGCTATATTGCATTTCTTCATTTTATCTTCCTGCCTTTCTTACCACGCCTCGGAGTCATCGAAATCGAGGAGAGTCTCATCTAGAGGAGTCTCACCCATAACAACGGTCATGTAGCCATTGACGTTGTTACGCATATCGCGGCGGGAAACTGTGCGGGGATCCTCAAGGTCGTGCTCGACGAAGAGGAAGTGGAAGCCGAGGTCCCTTGCCTGCTCCTCCATAAGTGCGTGCACGCCGTTCATGCCCTTGCAGGACACGTTGTCGTTCATGAGAACCATGTCGCAATTGAAGCTCTTCGCCCAATCCCAGATAGCGTTTACGTTGTCCCAGCCGCCGACGGCATGGTGACGCATGACGCCCTTCTCGGAAAATAGCGCCAGATCGTTCATGGCCTTATCAGGGTCATCGGTGCTTATCATATTATGACCCATAGTGGAGTCCATGTTAAGCACAATATTGATGCCCCAGCAGTTCTGAGTCCAGGTCGGGAAGTCGGTGTAATAAACAGCGGACGGTCCCCACAGGAAGGCGCGGTGGCGGGTTGTGCCGCCAAAGGGCATATACTTCTTCTCGTAGCAGTCGCGCATGATCTTTATGACCTTGCGGTCGGTCTTGGTCATGCGGTCCTCCTGACCGTTGACAGAAGCCCAGGAATACAGCCTGTACAGAGTCTCTGCAATGCCGCCAAGAGCGGAGTACGGGGTCTTGAATATATCCCATTTTTCAAGCTCGATGGTGTTCTGCTCGTTCATGTGCTTGGCACGGGCAAACAGTGCATCCCAATCGTACTTCTCGCCGTACTGCTCCTCAATGAACTTGATGCAGTCCCGCAGCACCTGCTCGGAATAGGGGTGACCGCCGGGCTCGTTATGGATCATTGCCATGGTCACGGGGAAGTCAGGCAAGCCGATGCGGCGGCGCTGGAACATCGAGGTCGCCTCGCTGGCGTTGCAGGGCATGTTCGTGGAGAGCATTGCCTTGCCAAGCAGCGGAAATGCGTCATCGAGGGCTACGCCGGTTTCAGCAGAGCAGCGTGAGCAAACGTCGGCAGGCAGTCCGAAAGACTCAGCGATGTCTATATAGTAAGGCTGCAGATGCTGGTCAATATCGCAGATGATAAACTCAGGCAGGGTCTGCAGAGGAATGGGAACAAGGTTCGGGAAACCGGTCATGAACAGAGGAGGCAGAACCTCGTCCATGGGCACGATTTTGTCGGTGAGCGGTCCGCCGCCAAAACGCAGGTCGTTTGAAAGAACAAGTGCGATCTTCTCGGTCAGGCTGCCAACTATGGCGTGCATGTTGTGGTGAGCAACCTTCAGCTCGTAGCCGCGGTAGCCCTCAAACAAACGGTCGATAAACGCAAATGTGCCCAGATATGAGCCCATCCAGCGGTATTCCCACATGCCCTTGAGTACGGGCAGAGGAGCCTTTGCGACCATCAGTCCCATTGCCGCAAGGTTATTCAGCCAGGCAACATAGTCATACAGTGTGTCGCTGACGCCACGCCACTCACGATATTTTGCAATACCGGTCTTGTCGTAGTATCGGCTGCGCAGACCACCGACGCCATTTTTGGCTTGCCACATGGGGTCAAACTTCTGCATCTTCTTATCAATAAACTTAGTAACAGGATTTTTCATTTCTTCTCCCCCTTCCTCAAGAGTTAATTTTCTTGATTTCCAGACTCTCGACAAAGGCCTGGAAGCGGGTGCGAAGCTGTCCAACAGAGCCGAGAGCATATTCCTTCTCTATTGTGCAGCAGGGCACGCCCATCTCATTGGTCAGAACGTGGCTGCCAAGAACCTTCTCATAGCTCCAGAACTCGCAGAACTTCATGTTCTCAAACACGACACCGTCAGCACTAAACTCGTCAACGAGGTGCTTAATCTCATTGTGGCGCTGCTCGATCTTCGGCCCGTCCATGAAGCGAGGGCACTGATTCCAATACTGATAGTGACGGCAGACCGCGTTGAAAGCAGTCTCACCCTCCTTGATATCGATTCTCTCACGGCTGGGGAAGCTTCCGAAGCAGTATCTGTCAGCAACAACCATGCCGCCGCACATCTCAATAAGCTTCGTGAACTCAGGATCGTCGATCTCCGAGCCGACAACCGCCAGGCGTGCGCGGAAGGGGAACACGGGCTCCGGCTGGCGGGTCTTGATCTCCTCCAGAGTTTCCTTCAAATAGGGCATGATAAGGTCATGCGGGCAGGCCTGTGTGACAAGCTGAATGACGTGGAACTCATAGCCGGTGATGGGCGGATTCTTCAGTTTTCTGAAGTTGCCGATCTCGGTTATGACATCGCAAAGCCCGTTAAACTTCTCAATTGACTTGCGGATTGCGTCGTCAGAGACGTCTATGCCGAATCTGGCAGACAATTCGTCAAGAACCTTCAGCTGTAACTGGGCCTTGTAGTAGTCCAGTGAGGTCTGGTCGCCCTTCAGAGGCGGGTCGATGATGGTCACGAAGAAATTGTCGTTCTTAACCGGGTTAATGAGGAAGAAATGCGCCTGCATTCTCTCGATTGAGGCACAACTTTCTGCGCCGAACAGGGCGCTCAGATAGTTGTAGCCGCCTTCAATTGCGCGCTCCAGTATGGAACGTGCATACGGACAGTTGCGGCTTGTCATGTAGTATGTAGCGACGTCGGTTGACACACAACGCGGTGCGCGCAGTCTGGATGAAAAACATCCTTGCAGATTCATAAGCGGCTCGGGAATATAGTAGCAGTTATATCCCAAGGCCAGTTGTCCTTCGCCAACCGCCTTTGTTACGAGCTCATTCTGAGCGTCCTGCAGGAGATTCTCAAAGTAGATCAGATGCTTCAGATCTTTCAATTTACAGCCCCCCATTATACTTCTTGTTGTTTGACAGCGTCTAGATGTTCAAATGCCACCCATTTGCACAAGAACCCATATTATTGGTAAGGAAATTATAGTCTATAATGCACACTTTGTCAAACATTTTACAGCCATTAATCCGGAAATAGAGTTTTAATGATCACAGTGTTTGATAGCTCGGTCCCTGGTGGTTTAGGTCGCTAAAGCACATCGTTTTTATGGTCGTGTTTTTTAGTCAAATTCCTCAAACCCGTGTTATTGCAGATTTGACCAAAGTCTGATATCCTGATTGTACCTTGATTTTCATACTATAAAAGGAGAAACTTGACATGGAACTAAAATTTCTCGGCCATGCCTGCTTCCTTCTGGATGATGGCAAAACTAAGATCATAACAGACCCGTTTCTGTCCGGAAACCCGCTCGCAGCAGCTTCTGCCGACGAGGTTACAGCGGACATGATTTTCGTCACCCACGGTCACGGCGACCACGTCGGTGATTCGGTTGAAATTGCCCGGCGCTGCGGCGCGGAAGTCTGCTGCACGGTTGATTTGGCAAGCGGCATCTATGAGCCTGCCGGTGTTTCTGCCGCAGTCGGCAACCTCGGCGGCTGGATACCCACCCGATTCGGCAGAGCCAAGTTTGTGCCTGCCATACACGGCAGCGGAGTTTGCGGCTGCCTTTGCTGCGGCTTCATCTTCGACATTGCCGGCAAGAAAATTTATCACGCCGGCGACACCGCGCTCACCATGGATATGGCTCTGCTCGCAGACGAGGAGATTGATGTTGCCCTGCTGCCCATCGGCGATGTTTATACCATGGGTCCGGCGGATGCGCTGCGCGCGGCAAAGCTCATAAAGCCCAAACTGGTGATTCCCATGCACTACAACACCATGCCCCCCATCGTTCAGGACGCGCAGGCCTTCGCGGACAGCGTCAAGTCAGCCGGTATCGACGCCGTGGTACTTGCCCCCGGCGAGAGTCTGACTCTGTAAGCTAAAGACACAAAAAACTCCTGCCGGGATTTTTCCGGTCAGGAGTTTTATCTTGTTATTTAAATGTAGCAATAGGCTTTCTCTTGTGCTCACTCACAGAGTGCATACGGTCGATGATCGCCTTTGCCTCCGTAGTCGCCTCGCCCGTTTCGAGGTACTTGTCAATTTCCGCATAGCTCACGCCCATCTCCCGCTCGTCTGTCTGACCCTCAAACAGTCCGGCTGAAGGGGCCTTTGCGATGATTGACTTCGGCGCCTCCAGATACTCCAAAAACTCATAGACCTCCGTCACCGTCAGGTCTGCGATGGGGTTAAAGTCATGCGCGCCGTCGCCCCACTTCGTGAAATAGCCCATGTACAGCTCACTGCGGTTGCCGGTACCGGCAACTATGCGATTTTCCGCATGTGCAATGGCATAGAGCGTCACCATGCGCAGTCGGGGCGCGATGTTAGCAAGTGCCATCTCGCTAAGCTCGGTCGCGCCGTCGAGCGCCGCGATCTCAGCTTCACGCACGGCCGTCAAATCAACCGTGCGCGTGGCTATGCCGAACTTGTCCGCCAGCTCCACGCCGTCATCCCTGTCCGCGCCGTAGTTGCGCCTGGACGCACAGGGCATTATGATGCCGACAGTATTCTCACAGGCGGCCTTGCACAGTATTCCCACAAGCGCGCAGTCTTTGCCGCCGCTGTTTCCGAACACGATTCCGCTCGTATGGCTCGCGGCAAGCTGCGCTCGAATAAACTCAACACGCTGCTCAAATTCAAGCTTATAATCTCTCATTTTTTGGCCTCCTGTTCAGTATCTTTACCATTTAAAGTATATCACAATTATGCCCTGTTTCCAAAGGCAATTTAGTATATTTTCAGCAAATTCATATGTCCATTATATCAGACGGCAGCACAATGCAAGAAAACGGCAAACAAGAGCACGATGGTTAACAACCACCGTGCTCTTCAATTTTCTTCAGTCCTACGAAAAAGTATAGGTACACATTCTCGTAATATAGGTGGCTCCCTGAAAGCGCGTGATCAGGTCCACGCCCATCTCCTGCACATAAAGTGAAGACGTAGACTGGATTATTCCCGTCTGATCGCACCAGTTCATTGCGATTATTTCCTCCCGGGTGAGACCCGGAAACATATTTGAAAGTCCGTAAATTTCATTTAGATCTATATCGGTGCTTTCTCCGTCAGGGTTATTATATCTGTAAATTATCACCGCGACTTGCTTAAATGATATATTGTCCTCCGTATTATCCGACCTGTCAAGAAGACCATTGGCTCTGCCCCAAATAACAGCATCGCGATACATCGTCTCCTTTGGAAGCGTCGGATCTTCCCCCACGGCAGGTGCGCCCGCTATCCGATAAATTGAATCTATAAATTCACCTATAATTTCATTTCTCGTGCCGCCGAAGACGGTTTCCGAGTCGGGGATCATATAGCCATGCTCAGATACATAGACGGAGCTGGCATTGTAATACACGTTCGTCACATCCGAGAACACATTAATATAGCCGTCGGAGTCGCCGCCGGGCTTTGCCGTCTTATACGCATGTGCATAATAGTCCAGGTCGAGGATCGACACAGACAGGTCAAAAAGACTCCCCACGTAGGCGCTGTATTCCTCAATCGTTTCGGCAGAGACCTCAGCACCGTCGGGCGATATCGCCGTATCCGTGGCAGCGTCATATCTGAAGCTGTCGGTAATATAGCTCCGGTCAGAGAGTATGGCGACATGGCGCGCGTCGGATAGGACATCCTTGCCGGCCAGAAGCCTTGAATCGTAGTTCATTCCAAACAGGTTTAAAAGCGTCGGGAGTATATCGATGGTGCTGCAATAATCGGAGACCTGCACGGGCTCCATGCCCGGGACGTAGCAGATAAATGAGCTTCTGTACTTTTCAAACACCGTATCCACATCCGCGCCGGCAAGGTTATTATATTCGGACTGGGTGAGCCCGTAGGGATAATGGTCGGCGGTCAGGACAAAAACTGTTTTATCGAGCTGACCTGCGGCATCAAGTTTCTTTTCCAGTGACGCGAGCGCATATTCCAGCTCGAGATTGCAGGCAATATAGGCCTTGACCTCCTCGGTATAGTCCAGCTCACTGACGGCGTCCTTGTTTTTAGCGCTCATGGCATTGTTCCAGTTATACTGATAATGTCCGCTGAAGGTCATATAGTAGGCGCAGAACGGAGCCTCGCTTTTTATGAAGTCAGGGACTGATACATCTATCATCTCAAGGTCTGAGGAGGGCCAGCTTATTTTAATGTCAAGGCCGTATTCAGCGGCTTTAAACACATAGCCCATGTTCTCATGCGAGACATTGCGGTTATAAAAGGTGCCGTA
>CAZHUG010000016.1:0-36200 GCA_964535405.1 uncultured Oscillospiraceae bacterium
GTGCTGGACATGCTTGATATGGCCGGACTGCCCATAAAGAGTGCCGACAGAACTGAGCTCGTTCCTTTGGTGTTTGCAGGAGGGACAAGCTGCTGTAACCCTGAGCCTATGGCGGATTTCTTCGATCTGATGGCTGTTGGCGAGGGCGAGGAACTGGATATTGAGATATTGCAGCTTTTCCAAAAAGCTCGCGATGAGGGCTGGAGTAAAAGCGCCTTTCTGCTTGCGGCAGCGCAGATTGAGGGCGTATATGTACCCTCTTTGTACGAGCCTGAGTATAATGCTGACGGCACACTCGCCGTTCTGCGTTCTCTTGAGGGTGCGCCTGATATAGTGATCAAGCGCATAGTTTCAAATCTTGACGAGGCATATTATCCGACATCGCCCATCGTGCCATCGACTGAGGTCGTGCATGACAGGGTGAATCTTGAGCTGTTTCGCGGTTGCGTGCGCGGCTGCCGTTTCTGCCAGGCGGGCTATGCCTACAGACCAATTCGCGCCCGCAGTGCCGAGACAATCATAGAACAAGGCAAGCAGTCACTTGCAAACACCGGCTGTCAGGAGGCAACCCTGCTCTCACTGTCGAGCAGTGACTATAAATATTTGCCGGAGGCCTGCGACGGCCTGCTCGAGTGGTGTGAGCCTCAGAATATAAGCCTCTCACTGCCCAGCCTGCGTGCGGACAACTTTTCAATTGAATTGATGTCTAAGCTCCAGAAGGTGCGCCGCGGCGGCCTGACCTTTGCGCCGGAGGCGGGGACGCAGCGTCTGCGCGATGTCATAAACAAGAATGTCACAAGAGATGATCTCTTAAACACCTGCCGCATAGCATTTGAGGGCGGCTGGAACGGGATTAAGCTCTACTTCATGCTCGGCCTGCCGACTGAGACTGACGAGGATGTTATAGGCATTGCAAACCTTGCCGCTGATGTGCTTTATACATGGCGAACATACTCGCCAAATAAACAGCGCGGAGTCCGCATAACCGTCAGCACTTCCTGTTTCGTGCCGAAGCCGCATACCCCCTTCCAGTGGGAGCCTCAGGTCAGCCGGGAGGAGTATATGCGCAGGGTGAAGCTTCTGCGTTCGAGCATCACGGCAAAAAACGTGGGCTATAACTGGCACGACGCGGACACAAGCCTGATTGAGGCCACGCTGTCACGCGGCGACCGGCGCATGGGCGCGGTTATTGAGGAGGTCTGGCGCAATGGCGGACGAATGGAGGCCTGGGACGATTATTTTAACTTTGAGCGTTGGCTGAGGGCCTTTGAGACCTGCGGACTTACCCCCGAGTTCTATGCGACACGTGAGCGCGGGGAGGGCGAGGTTCTGCCGTGGAGCCGCATTTCGCTGGGTGTACGCACAGAGCTTTTGCTGCACGAGCGCCACATGGCGCACGAGGCGAAGCTGTCGCCAGATTGCCGTGTGGCTTGCTCTGCCTGCGGTGCCGCCGCTCTTTTGACGGAGGGACGCTGCGATGGATAAGCTTAGATTGAGGTTTGAAAAGACTGGCAAGGCGATCTATATCTCACATCTGGATATGATGAGGGTTGCACAGCGCATATTTTTAAGGGCAAAGACGCCTCTGCGCTACAGCGAAGGCTTTAATCCCCATCCTCTGATCTCGATTGGCTTGCCGCTTTCAGTCGGATGCGCAAGCGTCTGCGAGCTGATGGATTTCCGCGTGGTTGAGGACATTGATCTGGCTGCGCTGCCGGAGCTGCTCAACGCCGTGTCGCCTGGGGGGATTCACTTTATTGAGGCATATGAGCCACAGCGAAAAGCCTCCGGTGTCAAGTGGCTGAGGGTTGAGGGCGTGCTGGATTATGATGATCGCGCCGCTCAGGAGATGGCAATCGGGCTCATGGAGTTTTTTTCGCAGGACAGTGTTCCTGTAACAAAGCGCACAAAAAGGGGAGAGGGCGTTTTCGATCTCGCACCTAATATTGATGAGCTGTATGTAGAGACTGCTGACGGCGGCTTGATACTTGAGGCCGTGATATCTGCCCAGGAGCCAACGGTGAATCCCGACCTTCTTATTGCGGCACTGCGTGAGCATGCTGCGGACATTGCACCCGACTTTGCAAAGTTCACGCGGCTTGAAATTTATGATTCTGAAATGGAACTGTTTAAATAGCAGAGAACAACTGCAAATTAGCATAAATAATGCCGTTTTCCTCTTGCAATTGGTAAAACACTGTGCTAAAATGTCATGGCCTGCGCGAAATGCGCAGAATTAAGATGGTCCTCTGCCGAGACTGTGACCTTGTCCGCCGGCACGAACGTCTGCATTGAAAGAGGGATATACAATGGATTTGGTCAAAACCCTGACTGAGCAGTACATGAAGCCTGAGCTTCCACAGATGAATGTCGGTGACACTGTTCGCGTCATAGTCCGCATCAAAGAGGGCGTTCGCGTCCGTAACCAGGCTTTTGAAGGCACAATAATTGCCAAGAAGCATGGTGGAATCAACGAGACCATCACCGTTCGCCGCATTAGCTACGGCATCGGCTGTGAGAAGGTTTTCCCGGTGCACTCTCCCACAATCGTTTCTGTTGAGACTGTTCGCCGCGGTAAGGTTCGCCGTGCAAAGCTGTATTATCTGCGTGATCGCGTGGGTAAGAAGGCAAAGGTCAAGGAGCGCATATAACTCCGTTAAGACTACTGAAATCTCCTCCCGTGGTCCGGGAGGAGATTTTTTTGTTGCTATAACATACTATAAAATGTATAATATAACGATAGGCAAATGTGCCTGCTACTATTACTGAGTTTAGAGGTATACGTTATGAATGATAAAAGTGTCAGCACGCGCAATGAAATTTATGACTGGATTCAATGCGTTGTTGTTGCATTGGTCATTTGCGTGTTGCTGTTTTCATTCTTCGCCCGTCTTATCGATGTCATTGGACCATCAATGTATCCGACGCTTGAGGATGGTGACAAGGTACTCGTGTCAAACCTGCTTTACACACCTGAGCAGGGTGATATAGTAATTTTCCGTAAGGACGCATATAAGGACGAGCCGCTTGTGAAGCGCATCATCGCCGTTGAGGGACAGACCGTGTACATTGATTTTGACAAGGGCATAGTATATGTCGACGGGGAGGCGATGGATGAGCCGTATATTGCGGAACTGACCACGGGTGAGCGCTATGACTTCGACGGCCCTGTGACCGTTCCTGAAAACTGCGTCTTCGTTCTGGGCGATAACCGCCGTCACTCAACCGACAGCCGCTATTCCGTTATCGGCATGATCGACGAGCGCTGTATAATGGGCAAGGTGTATTTTACAATCTACCCGCTTAAAAACTTTGGGAGTGTCTATAACTAATGTCAAATGATTTCGAAAAATTAAATATAAATTGGTTCCCGGGGCACATGACTAAGGCCGGGAGAATGATTGAGGATAATATCAAGCTTGTTGATCTTGTTTGCGAGCTTTTAGATGCCAGAATTCCGATTGCCAGCCGTAACCCGGATATTGACAGACTCGCGGGCGGAAAACCGCGTCTGGTGATATTAAACCGCGTCGATCTGGCCGATCCGTCTGCAACTGCGAAATGGCGTGCACACTTCAAGGCTCAGGGTCTGCCCGTGCTTGAGACTGACAGCAAAAGCGGAAAGGGCATATCCGGCTTTTCAAACGCTGTGCGCTCAGTACTGCGGGAGAAGCTTGAGGCATACGCCGCAAAAGGTCAGGCAACGCGCCCTCTGCGCGTCATGATCTTGGGAATACCCAATGTTGGCAAGTCTACATTTATAAATAAGGTTGCGGGCAGAAAAGCCGCAGCTGTCTCTGACAGACCGGGTGTCACACGCGGCCGTCAGTGGATAAACGTGGATAAGGGGCTTGACCTTCTCGACACGCCGGGCATACTGTGGCCCCGCTTTGATTCACAGGAGGTCGGTGAGCTGCTTGCAGTTACCGGCGCAATTAAAGATGATGTGCTCGATAGAGAAACTTTGGCTGCAAACTTCCTGGTGCGACTCAAAAAAATGTATCCGGAAGCACTCGCCAAGCGATATAAGCTCACTGACGAGGACGGCGAGGCGGGTTGGGAGCTTTTAGAGGCTGCGGCAAAAAAACGCGGCTTTCTGGCCGGACGCGGTGAGTATGATACAGAGCGAATGTCTGCGATCCTGCTCGATGAATTCCGTGGAGGCAAGCTTGGGCGCATAACCATGGAGCTGCCGGATGAAGGCTGAATCGATTGACTTGTGGGAACTTGAAAACAGCATTTACGACGAGGGATATGAACTGCTGTGCGGGGTGGACGAGGCTGGGCGCGGCCCGCTTGCAGGCCCTGTCTGTGCCGCTGCGGTAATTCTGCCGCGCGGCTTGGTAATACCTGGACTCAATGACTCGAAAAAGCTCAAGGAGCAGCAGCGCGAGCTGCTATATGATGTAATCTGCCGGTCGGCACTGGACTACAGCATTGCCTCGGCGTCGGTTGAGGAAATTGAGAACTTAAATATCCTCGGCGCTACATATCTTGCAATGAACAGGGCGCTTGAAGGACTGAAGCTCCGCCCGGACTTGGCGCTGGTAGACGGCAACCGCATCGAGGGCGTCAAGTATGATTGTCGCTGCATAATCAAGGGAGACGGCTTGTGCGCCGATATTGCCGCCGCATCAATTCTGGCAAAGGTCACCAGAGACAGATATATGATTGAAATATCTGAGAAATATCCTGAATATAACTTTGGAAAACACAAGGGCTACGGCACTAAGCTGCACTACGCAGCTCTGCGTGAGCACGGCCCTTGCGAAATTCACAGGATGTCATTTTTAAAAAAGATACATTGAGGTGCTAAATGGACTTCAGAAAACTGCTTGGACGTGAAGGCGAGGCTCAAGCGGCAAGGTATCTGCGCCGCAAGGGCTATGAAATTATTGGCCTAAACTACTCCTGCCGAATGGGAGAGATAGATGTAATAGCACAGAAGGATGGCTATGTCGAGGTGAAGCTCCGCAAGGATGCGTCCTTTGCGCAGGCTCGGGAGTTTGTCACAAGCACAAAGCAAAACCGCATTCGGCGTGCCACTATGCAGTGGCTGGCGTCCAATGAAACCGAGCTCCAGCCCAGATTTGACGTTATCGAGATATATACGGACGATAAGCTGATTAACCATATAGAAAACGCTTTTGAGTGAGGGATGAACTTGGAATATTTTAGCACAAGAAATGCAGGCGAGCGCATATCTGCCGCCGAAGCCATAACAAGAGGGCTTGCTCCTGACGGCGGACTTTACGTTCCGTCGGAGCTTCCCCTTATTGATGTTTCCGAGCTCCTCACTATGGACTATCGCGCCAGAGCCGCGCGGATACTCTCGGCGTTTTTGCCTGAATTTTCGCAGGAGGAGATTGACTCTCTCGTGACTGCGGCCTACGGGGACAACTACGATGATGTCCGGATAGCCCCGCTGCATTTTACTGATGCGGGCACCGGATACCTTGAGCTGTGGCACGGCCCGACGTCTGCGTTTAAGGACATGGCGCTTCAGATGCTTCCGCATCTGCTGACGGCCTCACTGCGTAAATGCGGCGAGGAGCGCGAGGTCTGCATACTGGTTGCAACCTCCGGCGATACAGGCAAGGCAGCGCTTGAGGGTTTTGCGGATGTACCCGGCACAAAGATACTCGTTTTCTATCCGCGCGACGGAGTGTCGGACGTGCAGAGATTGCAAATGTCAACACAGCAGGGTGACAATGTCCTCGTCTGCGCGCTTGAAGGAAACTTTGACGATGCCCAGAGCGGTGTGAAACGCATATTTTCTGATACGGATTTGGCGTCTGAGCTGTCAGAGCGCGGCTGGTTTTTATCCTCCGCAAACTCGATCAACTGGGGCAGACTCCTGCCGCAGATAGTCTACTATTTCTCTGCCTACTGCGATTTTGTGAACGCCGGCCGCCTTAAGCTTGGCGATGCGCTTGATTTTTGCGTGCCGACAGGCAACTTCGGCAACATTCTTGCGGGCTGGCTGGCAAAACAAATGGGGCTGCCAGCGGGTCGTTTTATTTGTGCGTCCAATGAGAATAATGTACTGACGGATTTCTTTGCAAACGGCGTGTACGATAAAAACCGCAGCTTCCGGGTGACCAGCTCGCCGTCTATGGATATTCTCATTTCAAGCAACCTTGAACGTCTGCTGTATTTTATCTCCCGAAGCGATGGTGACGTTGCCGCATGGATGGACTCACTTGCGAATACCGGGCGATATGAAGTTCCGCAGGAGCTGGCAAAGGCGATTTCCGCTGATTTTGAGGCAGGGTTTTGCGACGATGCCGACACGGCGGCAGAAATTGCGAGGGTTTGGGCAGAGCATGACTATTTAATAGATACGCACACGGCGGTAGCATCGCAGGTTTTGGCAAATTACCGCAAAAGAACCGGCAACGCAACTCCTGCTGTCATTGTTTCAACTGCAAGCCCGTATAAATTTTGTGACAGTGTACTAGCAGCGCTTGGGGAGCCGTCCGATGCGGCGGGAACCGAACTTATCGGAAGACTTGAAGTCGTGAGCGGTACAAAGGCTCCGGCACCTCTTTCGGAGCTTGCCGGAAAAACTGTCAGATTTAGCAAATACGTTAAAAATGAAGAACTTGCCTCAGTTGTGAGAGATTTCCTGAAATGACTTATGTAGGGCGGGCGTAAACGTCCGCCCCTACGCTAATTAGTAAGATTTGGGCTTAAAAGTTCTGCAGCAGGTCTCATCAGTGCTGTTGGCGCTCTGTCCATCGACCATTATATGTGATGCTGCACATATGCTGCCCGCCTCGTTGTAGCTGCAATTTTTTGCGTCACAGCCTATTGTTGCGTGCTTGCTCTCATACTTCTTGGTATCCATTTCTTTATCCTCCGCAATTCTCTTTTTACAGGTCCTTGACCTGACATTAGTATTAGCCTGTGTTTAAAATCTATTCGGAGGTAATCAATTGGCACTTTATGCGATTGGAGATCTGCATCTGTCACTTGGTGTTAATAAGCCGATGGATGTTTTTGGCGGACGTTGGAAAAATTATGTTGAAAAACTTATAGAAGGATTTTCGACCCTTCAAGCTGACGATGTGACCGTGCTCTGTGGAGATTTGTCATGGGGCATGAATTTTGAGGAGGCTCGCGAGGACTTTCTCTTCATAGACCGTTTGCCCGGCAGGAAGATCATACTTAAGGGCAACCACGACTATTGGTGGACGACTGCGACCAAGGCTTATAGTTTTTTTGCTGAAAATGGCATTACAAGCATCGATATACTTAATAATAACTGCTGGGAATATGGCGGCTATGCTATCTGCGGCACACGCGGCTGGTTTTATGAGGAGGAGCGCAGCGCTGAGCATGACAAAAAAATCATGCTGCGTGAGCTTGGAAGGCTTGAAACCTCGCTAAAGTGTGCTGGGGATAAGGAAAAACTGGTGTTTCTGCATTATCCACCCAAATATCTGGGCTATGAATGCACGGAGCTTTTAGATATGCTGGAGCGTTACGATGTGCGTCAGTGCTGGTACGGTCACATTCACAGTCACGGTTGCGCAATGGCGTTTGAAAGCAGCTATCGCGGCACAAGCTATAAGCTCGTGTCCGCCGATCATGTGTTGTTTAAGCCCGTAAAAGTTATGGATTGACAGTAATTTAAGCAAATATAGAAATTCATAGAAACAATTGCAATTATTACCGTAATCTGCTATAATTCATTGCGCACTTTGTAATTTGAGAATAAAAAATTAACGATAAATTTAGGAGGAATCCGCCACATGATCGTCAAAAACGTAGAGAAGAAAGAAAACAGCACCGCCACCATACAGGTTGAGGTAGAAGCTGAGGCTTTTGAGGTTGCTGTCAGTACGGCATATAAGCGCATGAAGGGCAGCATTTACGTTGCCGGTTTCCGCAAGGGCAAGGCACCCCGCACAGTTATCGAGGGCATGTATGGTCGCGATGTGTTCTATGAAGAGGCAGTCACCGCTATCGCTCCTGACGCGTTCGAATTTGCAATTGAAGAGACGAAGCTTGACAATGTTGGTATGCCCGGAATCGCCGATTTTGATGTAGACGAGAACCGTGTATTAAATATCACCTTTATGACCGAGCTGTATCCTGAGGTAACTCTCGGACAGTATAAGGCGCTTGAGGGCGAGTATCTTGAGCCTGTTATATCTGACGAGACTCTTGCAATTGAGCTTGAGGATGTCCGCAAGCGCAACGCACGTCACGTTGACGTTGAGCGCCCTGTCCAGCTGGGCGACACCATAGTTCTTGACTTTGAGGGCTTTGTTGATGGAGAGTCGTTCTCGGGCGGCAAGGCTGAGGAGCACAATCTTGAGATCGGCTCCGGCTCCTTTATTCCCGGCTTTGAAGATGGCCTCATCGGCATGGAGCGTGGCGTTGAGGGCGAAGTCAGCGTAGTTTTCCCTGATCAATACGACGAAGCACTTGCAGGCAAGGACGCCATATTCAAGGTCTTCATCCACACAATTCGCGAGCCGCATCTGCCTGAGCTGGACGACGAGTTTGCAAAGGATATCTCCGAGTTTGACACTCTTGAGGAGTACAAGGCTGATCTGCGTGCGAGTATGCTTAAGAATCTGTCTGAGCAGTCTGAGAACGGTTACAAGGGTTCTCTCATGAACCAGGCAATTGATAACATGACCGCCATCATTCCCGAGAGCATGGTGGACGAGAAAACGGATGAGTTCCTGCGTAACTATGCCGACAGCATGGGTATGCGTGGAAATATCACCCGCGAGGACCTTATAAAGACTCTGGGTCTGACAGAGGAAGCCTTTGCCCAGATGATGCGTCCCACGGCAGAGCGTCAGGTTCAGGCCGACATGTTGCTAGACAAGATCATCGAGGAAGAGAAGATTGAAGTCACCGACGAAGAAAAGGCTGATTTCTACAAAAAGCTTGAGGATGATTACGGCCCCGAAGCCGAGAAGGTCAAGGAGATGGTGGACGAGAATCTAATGATCCGTGACCTGTCCCGCAAGAAGGCGGCGGACATGATATACGACAGTGGCGTCAAAGTTGCCCCTAAGGTAGACGAGGTCGAAGAAGCAGCTGAAGAAGCAGCTGGGGAAGCAGAAAACCAGGACTAATGAGAGCATTACCCGGTTATGCTCTATAAAGCATCGAAAGGAGAGTTTTATAAATGAGTTTAGTACCTTATGTAGTTGAGCAGACCTCCCGCGGAGAACGCTCATATGACATTTTTTCAAGACTTCTCAATGACCGCATAATTATGCTGTCTGAGGAAGTCAACGATACCACAGCAAGCCTCGTCGTCGCACAGCTTTTGTATCTTGAGGCACAGGATCCGGATAAAGATATCCAGTTCTATATAAACAGCCCGGGTGGCTCCGTCACGGCAGGCATGGCTATCTACGATACCATGCAGTATATAAAATGCGATGTTTCCACCATCTGCATCGGCATGGCGGCTTCCATGGGTGCGCTCCTGCTTGCTGCCGGCACAAAGGGCAAGCGCCTTGCACTGCCCAATGCCGAGATTATGATACACCAGCCCTCCGGCGGTGCTAAGGGTCAGGCGTCGGACATCAAGATCCAGGCTGAGTGGATGCTTCATACCCGCGAGAAGCTCAACAAGATATTGGCTGAGGCAACAGGCAAGAGCATTGAGCAGGTTGCGATAGATACTGAGCGCGATAATTTCATGCCGGCCGAGGAAGCCAGGGAGTATGGACTTATTGATAAGGTGATCTATCAAAGATAAGATGTTTAAGTAATACAGTAATGTGGATTTATCCACATCTCCAGCGAGGTGTGAAATGGCAAAGACCGAAGATAGAAAACCCATACGCTGCTCTTTCTGCGGAAAGCAACAGTCGTTGGTGAACCGGCTTATTGCCGGAAATGGCTCATACATTTGCGATGAGTGCATAAAACTCTGCATGAACATCATTGATGAGGGCTATTCTCTGGACAACAGAGCAAAGTCGGAATCGGAACTTGATATGGCGTTTGAGAACCTTCCGAAACCTGCCGAGATACGCTCGAATCTCGATCAGTACGTAATTGGTCAGGATAAGGCAAAGGTCATTCTTTCAGTCGCGGTGTATAACCACTATAAGCGTATTATGCATGCTTCTGACGGCGGGGTTGAGTTGCAGAAGAGCAACATTCTGATCGTTGGCCCGACCGGAAGCGGCAAGACATTATTTGCACAGACGCTGGCCAAGATGCTTAATGTCCCGTTTGCCATTGCTGATGCGACAACGCTTACAGAAGCCGGCTATGTCGGCGAGGATGTCGAGAATATTATTCTCAAGCTCCTTCAGGCTGCTGATTTTGACGTTGAACGCGCTGAAAATGGCATCATTTATATTGACGAGCTGGATAAAATCGCGCGCAAGAGCGAGAATACCTCGATCACCCGCGATGTTTCTGGTGAAGGTGTGCAGCAGGCACTGCTCAAGCTGCTTGAGGGTACTATTGCAAACGTGCCGCCTCAGGGTGGGCGCAAACACCCGCATCAGGAGTTCATTCATGTGGACACTTCGAACATCCTGTTCATATGCGGCGGTGCGTTCGACGGACTTGATAAGATTATCGAGCGCCGTACCGATCGCCAGGTGATGGGCTTTGAGGCCAATATCAAAAGTGCCGGTCAGCGCGATGTGGGCGAAATTTTCGCTCAGGTTCAGCCTCATGACCTTCTGAAATTTGGTATTATACCGGAGCTTATCGGTCGTATGCCTGTTCTGACATCGCTCAACAGCCTTGGTCGTGATGATCTTGTGCGTATACTGACAGAGCCAAAAAACGCCATGACGAAACAGTATCAGACTCTCATGAGCTATGACAATGTCACGCTTGAGTTTGAGAATGACGCGCTTGGCGCGATTGCCGACAAGGCGGTTGAAATGCAGATCGGCGCACGCGGCCTGCGCAGTGTTATGGAAGGCATAATGACACAGATAATGTATGATGTGCCGTCTGATCCAACGATTGAGAAGGTCATCGTTACGGCTGAATGTGTCAAAAACGGCACTGAGCCGCTTGTCATCCGCCAGAATACAAGCGGAGAAATAGTTTCATGATTTTTTTGGAAAGGGCGGAGAAAACTCCGCCCTTTCTTGCCCAAGTGGGCACACTATATATAAGCATTCACTAGCTCCAGAAAGGAGTGTAAGCATGAGTAACGAATTTGAATTTACTGCAAAGCGCAGTTTGCCCATCCTTCCACTGAGAGGATTGTCTGTGTTTCCCGGCATGCTGCTCAACTTCGATGTTGAGCGGCCTATGTCTATTGCCGCACTTAATTATGCGATGGCCTCAGACCAGCTCATTTTTCTTGCGTCACAGAAGGAAATAGCAAAGGATATACCATTTCTTGATGATATTTATAAAATAGGAACGGTATGCCGCGTGCGCCAGCTTCTGCGCCAGCCGGGAAACAAAACCGTGCGCGTTATGGTGGAGGGGCTTGCACGTGGACACATTGATGTTCTCACGATGGATAAACCCTGCATGTTCGGCGATATTTTGCCTATGCCTGATGTGCTTGAAAAACAGAGCGTGAAGACTGAGGCGCTGTGCCGTCGCTGCAGTGCGCTTTTCGGCGAATACGCCGAGGCTTCCGGCAGCATTGCGCCGGAGGCGGTTATTAATATAATGGCCAGCACCGATGCGGCCTATGTCGCTGACTTTGTCGCGCAGAATATCTATCTCAAACCCAACGAGAAGCAGCAGTTGCTTGAAGAGCTCCGCCCGTCGAGGCGGCTTGCAAATCTTTGCCGCATGCTCACGCGAGAGCTTACGCTGCTTGGAATAGAGCGCGGCCTGAGTGAAAGCACTCAGGAGGCGATGAACCGCAACCAGCGTGAATACTATCTGCGAGAGCAGATGAAAATTATCCAGTCGGAGCTTGGTGAGGATGATACCCCGCATGAACTTGACGAGTACCGCAAGCAGATTAAGGCGCTTGATCTGGACGCAGAGGTCACGGAGCGTCTCCTGAAAGATATCTCCCGTCTTGCGCGGCAGCCCTTCGGCTCGGCTGAATCCTCTGTAATACGCAGCTATCTTGACACCTGTCTCGAAATACCCTGGAAAAAACAGACCCGCGAAACGCTGGACATTGCCAAGGCGCAGCGTATGCTCGATGAGGACCACTATGGCCTCGAAAAGGTCAAAGAGCGTATAATCGAGTTTTTGGCTGTGCGCAAGCTTGCACCAAACGTTAAGGGCGGGGTTCTCTGTCTTGTCGGCCCTCCCGGAACCGGAAAAACGAGCATCGCCATGAGTATCGCAAGGGCGACGAACCGCAAACTCACGCGAGTGGCACTAGGTGGCGTACATGACGAGGCCGAGATTCGCGGACACCGTAAAACCTACATCGGCGCCATGCCTGGCAGACTGGTCTCCGGACTCATTCAGGCCAAGAGCATGAATCCGCTGATGGTGCTCGATGAGATAGATAAGCTGGGCTCTGACCACCGTGGGGACCCTTCGGCGGCTCTGCTAGAGGCTCTGGACAGTGAGCAGAACTATCATTTTCGCGATAACTATATGGAAATCCCGATTGATCTCTCAAACGTGTTTTTCATAACCACTGCAAACACGATAGACACTATCCCGCGGCCTTTGCTTGACCGCATGGAGATTATTGAGCTGACGAGCTACACGGATGAGGAGAAGCTCCAGATTGCAAAGCGCCATCTTCTGCCGAAGCAGCGCAAAAAGCACGGGCTGAACGGCGTCACGCTAAAGGTCAGTGATGAAGCGATACGTGAAATCGTTGCTCTGTATACCCGTGAATCAGGTGTCCGTATACTCGAGCGGCAACTTGCCGCAGTTTGCCGCAAGTGCGCAACCGGCATAGCGAAGGGTGAGTATAAATCGCTCACCGTGCGCGCAGGACAGCTTGAACCGCTTTTGGGTCCGCCGAGGTATAAGCCTGAAACGATTTATCCCCGTGACGAGGTCGGCCTTGTCCGCGGTCTTGCCTGGACGTCAGTCGGAGGTGAGGTTTTGGATGTCGAGGTCGGCATAGCGGACGGCTCGGGCCATCTTGAGCTTACCGGCAATATCGGCTCGGTCATGAAGGAGTCCTGCAAGGCGGCGATAACCTATATACGCAGCCGGGCGGGGGCATTGGGAATAGACCCTGATTTCTATAAGACCAAGGATATCCACATCCATTTCCCGGAGGGTGCAGTGCCTAAGGACGGACCATCCGCGGGCATAACCATCTGCATTGGCGTAATATCGGCACTCACGGGAATCCCTGTGCGGCGCGATCTGGCCATGACGGGTGAAATTACGCTTCGCGGTCGGATTCTGCCTATAGGCGGCCTGAAGGAAAAGACGATGGCGGCTCTGCGTGCAGGCGTCTCAACGGTTATAATCCCCGCTTCAAACGAAGCCGATCTGGACGAAATTGACCAGAGCGTGCGCTGTGCGCTGAAGTTCATCACTGCCGACCACGTTGATGCGATTTTAGATGTCGCACTTAACCGTCGGGTAGCTAATGGTACAGCTGAGCTGCGTTCGGAGACTATGCCTGCAGTTCCAAGAGCGCAAGATGGCTCAGTGAGGATAAGTCAGTGATAAATATAAATAAAACTGAATTTATAAAGTCAGCCGTGGACCCGCAAAATTTTATACGCGATTCACTGCCGCGCATAGTATTTGCCGGCAAATCAAACGTCGGCAAATCCTCGGTTCTGAATAGACTGCTAAACCGCAAGAATTTTGCCCGCGTTGGCAACCAGCCGGGCAAGACAGTCCACGTGAACTACTTCCTGCTTGACGGCAAATGCTACTTCGTGGATCTTCCGGGATATGGCTATGCCGCGGTGTCGAAGACCGAGCGTGCCCGCTGGGGTGAGCTGATGGAAAATTTTTTTGCGGAGCCGGAGCAGATGACGCTGGGCGTAATGATTGTCGATATACGACATAAGCCGACGGCGGATGATGTCACGATGGCAGAGTGGTTTAAGGGAACCCAGCGCCCCTTTATCGTGATCGCCAACAAGCTTGATAAGATCAAAAAAGCTGCGCTGGAGCCAAGCCTGCTGCTGATACGCAACACCCTGAGGCTGGACGACGATACCATACTGATGCCCTTTTCTGCCGAGAAGGGTGACGGTCGCGGGCAGCTTTGGTCAGAGATAGAGAAATATTTGTAAGAAATTGCGGGACTGTGTCGTTTTTTGGCGCGTCCCGCTCTTGTATTCCTCAAGGAAAATTGTTATAATCTTATTTAATGAGGTGAACAAATGGCAATAATATCCACACTGGGCACTATATGGAATGGACTTAACTGGTCATTCCTGACTGATATACTGATTAGCGTAGTGCCGGCGTTGCTGTGTATTACACTTCATGAGCTGGCTCATGGCTATGTCGCTTACCGTCTGGGAGACGATACTGCAAAGAGGGCAGGACGCCTCACATTAAACCCGGTGAAGCACATAGATATCATGGGCTTGGTCGCAATGGTTGTCTTTAAAATTGGCTGGGCGAAGCCTGTTCCGGTCAATATGTACAAATTCAAGGAGCCACGCAAGGGCATGGCGATAACTGCGGCGGCAGGACCGCTGATGAATTTTTTCATTGCAATTATTTTTCTTCTGCTATACGGGGCGCTTACGCCAATGCTGTATGACAGCACGATCGGCATGTATGTGCTAAATATCGTTTTCACTACGGCATATCTAAGTGTTATGTTGGCAATATTTAACCTTATACCAATACCGCCGCTTGATGGCTCGAAGATGCTCTATTCCTTTCTTCCGGATTCGGCATATCAAAAGCTGATGCAGGTTGAGCGTTACGGTATGATAATCCTGTTTGGACTGATTATTGTTCTGGGCAGAACAAGCCTTGATCCGCTTGGAACCGCGGTTGCTTGGGTGTTTAACAAACTGTTTTTCATAGCAGAATGGAGTTTTGATCTGGTAATCAAGTACGTTTTATAGGCGGAGAAGCAATGAGTAACCCAACTTTTCATCTGGAAGGCATCGTGACTGAACGCGGAGAGACTACTGATTTTGAAGGACCGTTGAGTCTTATCCTGATGCTCCTTTCCAAGAATAAAATACAGATACGTGATATCAGCATAAGCGAAATACTTGAACAGTATTTGGACTATCTGGCTCAGATGGAATCGATGGATTTGGAAGTAGCCAGTGAGTTTGTCCAAATGGCCTCGTATCTGCTGTACATTAAAACTAAAACACTTCTGGCTGTGGAGGAGGAGATAACTGAGCTCGAGCAGCTTATGAGCTCACTGGAAAAGCTCCGCAGTCGTGATGCGCATGAGGCTGTGAAGACCGTCATGCCCTGGATGGCTGAGGCGGCGCAGCGGGGAATGCTGCTTTACACAAGACAGCAGGAGCCAATCGCGGCATCTGCCAAGGTTTACGACTACAAGCATGAGCCGGCGGATCTTCTGCGCGCGTTGTATAGTGCGTTCACACGCGGCGACGTGAAACTGCCCGGACCGCCGGAGATGCGCGCTCTTGCGCCGCGCCGCATCGTATATGGCGTCAAGGAAAAGAGCAGGGAGCTTATAGACCGGCTGAGACTCGGGCCGAGCAGCCTCAAGTCTCTATACGCCGCAGGCAAAAGCAGGTCGGAACTTGTTGCGACCTTTATCTCAATTCTGGAACTCTGCTCGGTGGGAAATGTTGTTATATCTGATGCCGAAGGCGAGCTCATGGTGACCTTCACAGGCGGCAACATCGAGGAGATACTGGAGAACATTGAGGAATAGCATGATTGGAGTACTCAGCACATGGATGAAAAAAGCCTGAGCTCAACACTGGAGGCAATTTTATTCGCATCCGGAGAGCCCATACCGGCGGCGAGAATCTCTCTTGTTCTCGGCGTGCCGGAGGAGGATATAAATGATTGCGCGGACAAGCTTGCAGCAGGATATGAATCTGAAAATCGGGGGATTCGCTTGCTGAAGCTAAATAATGCCCTTCAGCTCTGCTCCGCGGCGGAGCACGCGAAGGTGATTGCCCGCGTCATAGAGCACCGCGCACCGCCTAGACTATCACCACCCGCGCTGGAGGTTTTGGCAGTTGTGGCGTACTTCCAGCCTGTCACACGCGCGTATGTCGAGCAGGTTAGGGGAGTGGACAGCTCGTACACGGTCAGCTCGCTGGCTGAAAAGGGTCTCATTGAGTCTGCGGGACGTCTGGATGCGCCCGGCAGACCGACTCTTTTTAAAACGACGGAAGCGTTTTTGCGTGTCATGGGTGTTTCATCGCTCGAGGAGTTGCCGCCCTTGCCTGACATGTCATCAACGGACGGTCTGGAGAAGCTGCAAGGCGCAATAGACTCAATAAAAGGTCGCGGGGAACAGCTTGCTATAGAAAATTTGGGAGACTAAGTCTCGTGGAGGTGATTTCTTGGTTGTACTCCTTATAATCTTGGCTATAATTATATTAATTCTTGTTGTTCCGTTCGGCGTATCGCTTGCCTATGAAGAGGAAGAGCTTTCGGTCGCCGCGCGCGTTCTCTGCTTTAACATCGGAATTATTCCGGGCAAGGACAAGCCGGAAAAAGTCAAGAAAGAAAAGAAGCCAAAAAAGTCCAAGGATGAGTCTGAAACTGAGGAGAAACCCAAGAAAGATATAAAATATCTGCTAAAGCCAGATGTGATAATTGAGCTCATTAAGCTATTGATGGACACACTTTCGCGTTTTAGAAGAAAGCTGACTGTCAACAACTTTAAGCTTCACCTTGTCGTCGCGAGCGACGATCCCTGTGATGCCGCGATTATGTATGGCGTTGTGAACACCTTGCTGGGCTTCCTGCAATCGAAGCAGGGGAGAGCCTTCAATGTACTCAAGAGCGATGTTCAGACCGCGGTTGATTTTGAATCAAGCGATTTCGCCCTTGATGCAGAATTGACAATCACAATCAGTCTTGGACGAATCCTTGCTGTAGCAATTATTGCCGGCTTCGGATTCCTAAGGATAGTAAAACGCGCAAAAAAAGATAATATAGACCGCGGCAACCGCCCGGAAGAAAGGAAGGATAAGGATGGAACAAGTACATTCAAGCCCGATGGCGGAACTCCTGCAAGTCAGCATGGCTAAAATTAAGGATATGGTGGACGTCAGCACAATAATTGGCGACCCTATCTCTACGCCGGACGGACTTACTCTAATTCCTGTCTCCCGCGTCAGCTTCGGTTTTGGCAGTGGTGGCAGCGATATTGTTAAAAACCGCAGTGGTTTTGCCGGGGGCAGTGGCGCCGGTGTAAAAATTGATCCAATCGGATTTCTCATCATAAAGGATGGCTTGGTTCGCATGCTGAATATTCAGCCACCTGCAAATACTACCATAGATCGCATTGTCGATCTCATACCCCAGCTTTTGGATAAGGCTGAGGAAGCAATGAATAAGAAGGCAGATAAGCCCGTCGAATAAGGATAATTTACCGATTAACTGTCAATAATAGCACCGCCCGTAAATATAAAAGGGTGGTGCTATTATTGAGAAAAATAATTAGTGTAATTGTGGCGGCATTCATATTGCTGCCCTGTCTTGCTTTTCCGGTGCATGCAGCCGCACCCGGCGGCTCATCGGAGTGCACAATACTGATCCACGCCGACAGTGGTGAGGTTCTGTATGAGCGCAATGCCGATCAGCGAATGCTGGTGGCGAGCACGACAAAGATCATGACAGCAATTGTGGCGATCGAAAACTGTGAACTTGATGAAGTTGTAAAAATTGACTCCCGCAGTGCAGGTGTAGAGGGCTCGTCCATGTATATTAAAGCGGGCGAGAAATATACCGTCGAACAGCTTCTCTACGGACTAATGCTTGTCTCCGGAAATGACGCGGCGATTGCTTTGGCGCTGCATGTTTCAGACGGCATTGAGGATTTTGCCGGGCTCATGAACGAGAAGGCTGCGGAACTCGGAATGACCGACTCCTCCTTCATGAACCCGCACGGCTTGGATGAGGACGGGCACTATTCAACCGCGCGTGATATGGCAACGCTTGCTGCATACTGCATGAAAAACGAGAGCTTTTACAGCATTGTCAGCTCTAAGAGCAAAACTGTGGGCGAGCAGACGCTTCACAATCACAATAAGCTCCTGGCCAGCTACGATGGCTGCATAGGTCTCAAAACCGGCTATACGAAGGCTGCCGGCAGAAGCCTTGTTTCCTGCGTCGAGCGAAACGGTGCGCGCTATATCTGTGTCACATTAAACGCCCCTGATGACTGGCGGGATCACGCGGCTCTTTACGACTGGGCATTTGCAAACATCAGATGCGAGAAGGTAATTTCAAGAGAGCAGATCTATTCCGTGCCGGTGGTCTCCGGCTCTGAAATAGCGGTAGTCGTGGCGCCGAACACAGATGTTGCGATAATACTGGACAAAGATACAGTTATTGAGTATCATGTTGAATTGCCTCGTTTTGTATTTTCACCTGTGAAAGAGGGACAGATCGCGGGCCGCATCTTCGCATTTGCAGACGGCGCCGAACTGTGCTCTGAAGATCTTTATTATCAGAAGAGTATTGATGTCGAGCCGGGACTCGCCCTGACCCCGACAGAGCGTTTTCGGCGTGCCTGGGCCCTAGCTGGTCACGGCAGACCATATTATCTCGTTGGAGAAAATTGATGAAAGAAAGATTACAAAAAATTATATCCGGTGCGGGGATTACCTCGCGCCGGGCGGCGGAGGCTCTAATAAACTCCGGCCGCGTGCGCGTCAACGGTGAGATTGCGACGCTCGGTATGAGCGCCGACCTCGAGGTTGACGAGGTCACGGTTGATGGCGTTGCGCTCTCGAATCCGAAGGAGCGCATGTACATAATGCTCAATAAGCCACGTGGCTTTGTGACGACGCTTTCAGACGAGAAGGGCAGACGTGATGTCTCTGAACTTATTCGCGACGCCGGACGCAGACTGTATCCGGTCGGCAGGCTTGACATGTACTCTGAGGGTCTGCTAATAATGACGGATGACGGACAAATTGCAAATGTTCTCATGCACCCGTCACACAATGTCAAAAAAACATACCGTGTTGTTGTTCGCGGTGGCAATATAGCAAAATCTGTGGAGTTTTTGCGCAAGCCGATGGATATTGACGGCAGGGAGATAAACCCGGTCGGCTGTGAAATAGTATCGTCCGATTACGGCAAGACTGTGCTGGACATAACCATTTCCGAGGGACGCAATCGTCAGGTACGCAAGATGTGTGACCAGGCTGAGCTCCGCGTGCTCAAGCTTACCAGAATATCTGAAGGAGAACTCAAGCTGGGCGAACTGAAATCCGGCTCATGGCGAAAGCTCACACCAGCGGAGCTTAATTATCTGAGATCTTTACTGTAAAATGCAAGTATGCGATACTTGTTCATGCAAAACACTTGAAATATTGGAACCATATGTGTAAAATAGAAATTAAAATTCCTTTATTTTGAATTAATAAATTTATTCTTCATTGGGGGGGTTGACTGTGGATAAAGACATTCTGACTTTGATTTCAAAGGAAAACCGAGGATTTTCTAAGGGTCAGAGGCTGATAGCCAAGTATATTTTAGAAAACTACGATAAAGCCGCCTTTATGACAGCGGGAAAGCTTGGGAAGACAGTTGGCGTGAGTGAATCTACTGTGGTTCGTTTTGCCGCGGAACTGGGCTATGATGGATATCCCGGCATGCGCAAGGCGCTGCAAGAGATGATTCGAAGTCGATTGACATCAGTTCAGCGTATGGAGGCTGTCAAGGATCTTATTGATGGGCGTAACATTCTTAAGACCGTTCTAAACGATGATATTCGGAACATACAGGAGACACTGGAGGAAGTCGATCAGGAAAACTTCAACGCTGTCGTAGACAATATTGTTAATGCCAAAAATGTGTACATTTGCGCCTCCAGGACCTCCCGTGTCCTTGCAGATTTTCTTGCATTTTATCTCAATTTCCTGCATGAAGGCGTGCACCTTGTGCAGGATAACAGCGCTGCCGAGGTCTATGAGCAATTAATAAGGATAGGTGAGGGTGACGTCTATGTCGGTCTGACCTTCCCGCGTTATTCCACGCGGGCGCTCAAGGCACTCGATTTTGCAAAAGAACACGGCGCTATGACCATCGGCATTACAGACGGCAAAAACTCGCCGTTTTATAAAGTCGCCGACATATGCCTCTTCGCGAAGAGTGAGATGGTTTCGATAATCGATTCGCTTGTTGCACCGCTTAGCCTTGTTAATGCTGTTATAGTCGCCGTGGGGGCACGCTCCCGCGATACTGTGTCTGACACCTTCGGCTACCTTGAGAAGGTCTGGAGCGATTATAAGGTTTTCGAAAAAAATGAAAGCTGATGCCGTTGTTATAGGCGGAGGTGCCTCCGGAATGCTCTGTGCGGCGGTTGCGGCGCAAAGAGGTCTCAATGTAGTGCTGCTTGAAACTAACCGCCAGCTTGGACGTAAGCTGCGAATAACGGGCAAGGGTCGCTGCAACGTCACCAACGCCTGCGATACGCGGGAGTTTTTCTCGAACATACCCGGTGACGGACGCTTTCTCATGAGCGCGATGCACCGCTTCGGCAGTGCCGAGGCTATGGCGCTTTTTGAGCAGCTGGGTGTAAAGCTCAAGGTTGAGCGCGGAAACCGTGTGTTTCCGGAAAGCGACAGTGCACACGAGGTTGCAGATGCGCTGGCAAAATACATGCGTCAGGGCGGGGTGAGAATTGTTAAATCCCGCGCGCTTGACATTATCAGGGGCGATGATGGCGTCTGCGCTGTGAAAACGGCGGATGGAACCATTGACTGCCGGTCTGTGGTCGTATGCACAGGTGGCATATCATATCCGGGCACAGGTTCAACCGGAGACGGCTATGCGTTTGCGCGTAAGCTCGGTCATACTGTAACAAGAACATATCCCTCGCTGGTGCCGCTGGAGTCAGAGGACGACTGCTGCGCACAGATGCAGGGCTTCTCGCTCCGTAATGTTGAGCTCGGCGTATTCGAAGACGATAAGCTCATATACAAGGAGCTTGGCGAGATGATGTTCACGCACTTCGGAGTGACAGGTCCGCTGGTGCTGTCTGCGTCGGCGCATATGCGAAGCTTTGATAAGGCAAAATACCGCCTGTCAATTGACCTGAAGCCGGGTCTGGATGAAAAAAAGCTTGACGCCAGAATCCTCCGGGATTTCGAAAAATATTCAAATCGCGAATTTCAAAATGCCTTGGGTGATCTTGCGGGACGGGCAATGATACCGGTTCTGCTTAGCTTATCCGGCATACCGGGGGATACGCGTGTAAATTCAATAACTCGCAGCCAGCGCACGAATCTGGTTCGGCTCTTCAAGGGATTTCCGGTGTCAGTCTCCGGGCCGAGACCGGTTTCGGAGGCTATCGTGACCGCGGGCGGTGTTTCCACAAAGGAGGTCGACCCTCGAACTATGCAGTCCAAGCTTGTGCCTGGTTTGTATTTTGCGGGCGAAGTTCTTGATTTAGACGCCTACACAGGTGGTTTTAATCTGCAAATTGCATGGTCTACCGGCTGCCTTGCCGGGAATTCACTCAGGATCTAGGAGCTCAATATGGACAAATTATTCTCCGTTGCAATAGACGGCCCTTCAGGGGCTGGAAAAAGTACAATGGCCCGAGCTGCTGCTGAGCACTTTGGCTTTGTGTATGTTGATACTGGTGCGATATACAGGACTGTCGGCTTGGCGGCAATGCGTGCAGGTGCTGCCTCAAAGGACGAAGCCGCGGTCAGATTGGTTCTCCCCGACCTGAACATAAAAATCACGCACGATGTATCCGGCGTGCAGCGGATGTTCTTAGGCGGCGAGGATGTGTCGGAGCTAATACGTACACCCGAAATGTCAATGTACGCCTCTGATGTGTCTGCCATGCAGATAGTGCGGTCTTTCCTGATAGACATGCAGCGCAGCGCTGCTGCTCGTTACAGCGTGGTCATGGACGGGCGTGACATTGGAACCGTTGTGCTCCCAAGCGCGGATCTCAAGGTCTTTCTAACTGCCACACCCCGGCGTCGGGCTGAGCGCCGCTTGGCAGAGCTGCTTGCCAAAGGCATTGACACAAACTTTGAACAAGTTTTAAGCGACTTAAACCTTCGGGATAAGAACGACAGCAGCCGCGCAGCTGCACCGCTCTGTGCCGCGCCTGATGCCATTTTGCTGGATACAAGTGAACTGACGCTCCAAGAGAGCATCGAAGCAATATGCGCCCTCATCTCCGGGCGACTTGGAGGTTGAAGCATGTCCGAACGAAGTCCCGAAAAGGAAAGCAAGTTTTTCAGGCTTGTATATACGGTCCTCTATCCGCTAGTGCGGCTTTTATACCCTATGAAAGTCACCGGTCTCGAGAATATTGCTGATGGACCGGCTGTTATTTGTGCAAACCACTCCAATTTTATTGACCCACTGCTGATTTGCGTGGCCTACGGCAGAAAAACACATATGCACTTTATGGCAAAGCGCGAACTTCGTGATATTTTTTTCGTCGGATGGATATTGGAGCGCATTGGGGTCTGCTTTGTAAAACGCGGAGACAGTGATATTGATGCTATACGCAGCATGCTGCGCTATCTAAAACGCGGCGAGAAGGTTGTGCTGTTTCCTGAGGGCACACGAGTCAATGACGACAATGCCGTCGATGCCAAGACGGGCGCTGTGCGAATTGCCTCTAAGACCAATACGCCTATTGTGCCGATATATATACCGCGGGGTAAGAAAATTTTCTCCCGCGTTCATTTAGTTATTGGAAAACCATATACAGTTTCCGGTAAGAGCCACGATGATTATGCAAAGCTGGCAGACGAGGTAATGGATAAAATTTATGGACTGAGGGATGGTGCTGCGAAGTGAGCCGTATAGTTGTGGCCAAGAGCGCCGGTTTTTGCTTCGGCGTTTCAAGATCTGTAAAAATGGCTGAGGAGCTGCTGTTGGATGGACCGGGCAAGAGTCTCGGTCCTGTCATACATAATGACGATGTTGTTGAAAGACTCGCCGCCAAGGGCTTGAGCGTCATTGATTCAGTAGATCAGGTGCAGCCTGGGGACCATGTCCTGATTCGCTCGCACGGGGTAGAGCGGGCGGTAATAGACGAGCTTGCGGCGCGTGGAGCTGTGGTGGTGGATGCGACCTGTCCGAATGTCTCGCGGATACATAAAATTGTATATGACGCTTCGGAAAATGGCAGACAGGTTGTTGTGATTGGTGCCGACGGTCACCCGGAAATTACAGGTATATGCGGGCAGTGCAGGAATGCTGTCGTGGTATCCGATGCGAAGAATCTTGGCAATTGGCTCGAATCGGACCCTGAAAATGCCAATATACCACTCACCATTGTCATACAGACCACCCAAACTGAAAAAAATGTTCTAGAATGCGAAGAATTAATAAAAAAAATGTGTACAAACGCGGAATTCTTTGATACAATATGTACTGCTACGTCCACGAGGCAAGACGAGGCGATAAGCCTTGCCTCCACCTGCGACGCAATGGTGGTGATAGGCGGCAGACACAGTGCGAACAGTCTGCATCTTGCCGAGCTGTGCGCAGGGCTATGCGGCAACACGCAGTTTATAGAAGCTGCGGACAAGCTCAATGTCGAGCTTCTAAAAAATGCGAATTATATAGGTGTCACGGCCGGGGCGTCTGCGCCGGAGTGGATAATCAAGGAGGTACTGGTTAAGATGAGTGAAGAAATACTAATTCAAGAGAATCAAGAGGCGGCTCCTGTCGAGGAGATCGTCGAACAGCCTGTAGAGGCTGAGGTTGCAGCAGTTGTTGAGGCAGTGGCTGAGGAGCCCGCCGAGGCTGTCGAAAAGACCTTCGACGAAATGCTGGAAGATTCTCTGAAAACTATATATAACGGAGACAGAGTCAGCGGTTTGGTTGTAGCGATTACACAGACCGAAGTAAGCGTTGACCTGGGCACGAAGTATTCTGCTTTCATTCCGTCTTCTGAGCTTACAGAGGATGGCGAGCTGAAGCTCGAGGATGTCGTCAAGATCGGCGACACCATTGAGGCCATTGTCGTTCGCGTGAATGACGTTGAGGGTACGGCTCAGCTTTCCAAGAAGCGTCTGGATGCTATCAAGAACTGGTCTGACATTGAAGCCGCACAGGAATCCGGCACAATCGTTGAGGGAACCGTCACCGAGGAGAACAAGGGCGGCATCGTCGTGACCGTCAAGGGCATTCGTGTCTTTGTTCCGGCATCTCAGTCGGGTCTTCCCAAGGACACTCCCATGACCGAGCTTCTGCGTACAAAGGCTCGTCTCAAAATAACCGAGGTCAATCGTGGCCGTCGCCGCGTTGTTGGCTCTATCCGCGCCGTCGCTCAGCGTGAGCGTCGCGAGCGTGCAGAGAACATCTGGAACGAGATTGAGATTGGCAAGGTATATCAGGGTGTGGTTAAGAGCCTGACAAGCTATGGTGCCTTTGTTGACATCGGCGGCATAGACGGCATGGTTCACGTTTCTGAGCTCTCCTGGAGCCGCATCAAGAATCCTTCTGATGTCGTCTCTGTCGGTGACGAGATCGAGGTTTATGTCATTGGCTTCGACAAGGACGCACGCCGCATCTCCCTCGGTCACAAGAAGGCCGATGAGAATCCCTGGAACAAGTTTGTTAACGCATACTCCGTCGGCGATGTCGCCAACGTGAAGATCGTCAAGCTTATGCCCTTCGGCGCTTTTGCCGAGGTCATGCCCGGTGTTGACGGCCTGATCCATATTTCCCAGATAGCTAACCACCGTATTGGCAAGCCCGACGAGGTTCTGTCTGTCGGAGAGATGATTGATGTTAAGATCACTGCTATCGATAATGAAAAGCAGAAGATATCCCTTTCCGCTCGCGCACTGTCCGAGCCGGAACCCGTTCGCCGCTCCGCTCCCAGGGAGATGAGTTACAGTGAGCCTGTCGGAGCCCGTGAGGATGCCCTCGTTTACGAGGTCTCCGAGACTGGCCAGGCAACCGGACATATACCGGCTTACACCGGCGACGATGAGTAAATAATGCATGAAACAGCCCACTACAGGCAGTAGTGGGCTGTTTTTATCGGCTATATAGTCAATAATTAGCTTTTCCTTGCTAAATACTAGAAAAACGAGTATAATATATAGTATTGTATATTAGATTTGTTTAGAGGGAAACGGAGGACCTAATGAATTTCCGCGTTGGCGACCAGATTGCACACCCCATGCATGGTGCTGGGATTATCGAGGGTATAGTCAGCAGAAAGATTAATGGTACTGAGAGGGACTACTATGTCCTTAAGCTCCCGGTAGGGGATATGCTTGTAATGGTACCTGTCGGAGCTAGTGAAGAAATTGGCGTGAGGCCTATAATAGACGAGGACGAGGCTGAGCGCATATTGAGCTCTATATCCAGCATAGAAATAAATATGACACAAAACTGGAATAAGCGCTATCGTGAGAACATGATTAAGATAAAAAGCGGTGATCTGATGGAGGTCGCCTCTGTTGTTAAGGGCCTTATGTCCCGTGAGTCTGAGCGCGGCTTGTCCACAGGTGAGCGTAAAATGCTCCATTCAGCCAAGCAGATACTCATTTCAGAGATCGTCCTTTCTGCAAGCACAAGCTATGAAGAAGTCGAGGATAGACTAAACAGCGCACTTATTAGCTAGAATGAAAGACAGGCAGGCGGATAGTCCATCCCGCCTGCTTCTAAGAAAGGATTACCCCATGTTTGGAAGAAATAAGAAGGTAGAAAAACACCAATTTTGCTCCGCCGTCATAGTAGCCGGCGGAGCTTCTGTGCGCATGGGTGAGGACAAGCTCTTCATGTCTCTTGGTTCTTTAACGGTTATAGAGCGCACAATGATTGCACTGCAAGAATCTCCATACATAGATGAGATAATTATCGCCGCAAACGGCGATAAGATACCGATGATTGTTTCGCTGGCAAAGCAATGCGGAATTTCTAAGCTGAAAACCGCTGTTGCCGGCGGTGAAAACCGTACGGCATCATCATGGGCAGGTGTCAAGGAATGCTCCGACAACGCTGAGCTAATCGCCATACATGACGCGGCAAGGCCGCTTGTTTCAAAAGAGATAATTGAGCGCGCCGTTATTACAGCGGGCGAGCGTGGTGCGGCAGCTCCGGCAATTAATGTAAAGGACACAGTTCGTGTCGCAAGAGGCGGTCGCGTGCTCAAGACGCTTGAACGCGAGGACCTTTTCCTGATGCAGACTCCGCAGGTTTTTAAGGCTGAGCTCATACGTCCGGCACTTGAGGATGTCGCAAAGCTGGGAATATCGCTGACCGATGACTGCGCGGCGGCGATGCTGATGGATGCAGACATCTTCCTCGTCGAGGGCTCAGAGGAAAACCTGAAACTGACTACACCGGCGGATTTCTATACCGCAAACGCGATACTTGAGTCAAGAGGTGACTGGTCATGAGAATTGGACACGGCTATGACGTTCATAAGCTCGTTTCCGGACGCAAGCTCATTCTCGGCGGGGTGGAGATAGCCTTTGAGAAGGGACTTGATGGACATTCAGATGCGGATGTTCTGACCCATGCCATAATTGACGCGCTATTAGGTGCGGCGGCAATGGGCGATATTGGAAAGCTCTTTTCGGATAATGACGACAAATATCTTGGTGCAGACAGTCTGGTTCTTCTCGGCGATGTTGCTGATAGACTCCGCACGGCAGGATATAGAGTTCTCAATGTTGATTCCACTATAGTAGCGCAAGCTCCGAAGCTTGCGGCATATATTGATACTATGCGCGGGTGTATCGCAGCTGCGCTAAAGCTTGACGTTTCACTTGTCGGCGTCAAGGCCACGACGGAGGAGCATATGGGCTTCACCGGTGAAGGATTAGGCATTGCGGCGCATGCCGTAGCTCTTATTGAATAGCATTTTTACAACTCCCGCATAGAATGACATGTAAGTATCATGCGGGAGGATTTTCATATGCAGTACCATCTTATAATGTGCCGCTCCCTGACCTACGCGCAGAGGGCGGCTGCCGCACTTGAGCGCGCAGGAGTGACGGCGCCTATTGCACGGGCTCCGCAGGAACTAAATACTGAGGGCTGCGGCTACTGTGTAAAGGTGGCGTCCCGCAGGTTTCAGGATTCCATACGTATTCTTCATAAGGCGAAAGTCCCACACGGAAGACTGTTCCGATCTGAACCCGACGGCGGATATACGGAGGTGCTTGGATGATCTATCTGGACTCAGCCGCTACAAGCCTCCTGAAGCCCAGAAGTGTCTCAACAGCCTGCACAACTGCCATGCGCACGATGGCGAGTCCCGGCAGAGGGGGGCATCGGCCCGCCATGCTGGCGGCAGAGACAGCCTTCAACTGCCGCAACTCGCTTGTCAAGCTCTTTAATGTCGATGAGCCGGAGAATGTTGTTTTTACACTAAATGCAACGCACGGCTTGAACATTGCGATAAACTCCCTTGTATCCAGAGGAAGTAGAGTTGTCATTTCAGGCTATGAGCACAACGCTGTAACGCGTCCGCTGCGTCTTGTTGGAGCGAATATTGACGTTGCGAACTCACCGCTGTTTGATCAGCAGTCAGCGCTGGAAGCTTTTCGAAGGAGGATACCCGGTGCCGATGTCGTAATCTGCAACCATGTTTCAAATGTGTTTGGCTTTATATTACCGGTTTATGAAATAGCACAATTATGCGCTGAACATAGGGTTCCTTTAATCATAGACGCGTCACAGTCCGCCGGAGTGCTCGAGGTTGATATGCAGAGGCTCCAGGCGCAGTTTATTGCCATGCCCGGACATAAAGGGCTGCTTGGCCCACAGGGCACGGGTGTTTTGCTCTGCGGCGGTCAGGCAAAGCCGTTTATGGCAGGCGGAACCGGCTCAGACAGCAGAAATCAGAGCATGCCGGACTATCTGCCTGATATGCTGGAGGCCGGAACTCACAACATAACCGGTATAGCAGGCCTTCAAGCGGGGACACAATATATACTCTCAACAGGGATAAGCAAAATTGAAGCACATGAGCGTTGCCTTACAATGCAGATGGCTCGTGGGCTGGCAAAAATACCGGAGCTTGAGCTGTTCGTTTCGAAAGAACCCAGCGCCCAGGCGGGTGTGCTGTCTGCAAGACATGCAAAGGTGAGCAGCGAGTGGCTGGCGGAGAGTTTAGGCGCTCATGAAATTGCCGTCAGAGCCGGATTGCACTGTGCGCCTCTGGCACACAAGAACGCCGGTACCGACGAGGGAGGCACTGTGAGGTTCAGTTTTTCACCATTTAACACTCGAAATGAGATTGCTCGCGCGGCAGCTCAGACCGCACAATTGATACGAAGTCAGGCGTAATGTTATTTGTTCACGAAATTGAGTTGCTATTTTCGTGTATTTATTATATAATATTGAGACTTAAAAGCGGCGCGTCCCGACCACGGTCCGGGGCGCGCTACAACCGAGGTCGAAGGACAGGCTTATGGAAAATATAACTAATTTCATATCAGGGTCGATAAATTATCTGCTGACTATCCGCATTTCGGATCTTGTGGACATTCTCGCTGTTGCAGGCCTAATTTATTTTATCATATCGCTCATCAGGCGGACAAACTCCTATCGCGTTGCAAGGGGAATTATTTTCCTTTTCCTCACAATGTGGATATCCGGCCTGGTAGGCTTATCTATGGTAAATACTTTGCTGCGAAAAACCTTTGAGCTTGGGCTTATTGCACTGGTAATTATCTTTCAGCCGGAGCTCAGGCGCTTGCTTGAAAGAGTGGGCAGCGGTAAATTCTATTATTTCTTTGGTGGCGACGATATGACACAGACCGTGGAGTCTGTAATTGTGCAGACTGTTCTGGCTTGTGAGGATATGGCGAGAACCAAAACCGGCGCCCTCATTGTTTTTGAGCGCACCTCCAGTCTCAATGACCCCATGAGTACAGGAACAATAGTAAACTCCGATGTGACAGCTGAACTGCTGCGAAACATGTTTTTTCACAATGCGCCTCTGCATGACGGAGCCGTAATAATCAGAGACAGCAGGATTGCCGCCGCCGGCTGCATGCTCCCGCTGTCGCAGAACGCGAGTCTCAGCCGCGATATTGGAATGCGCCACCGAGCAGGCATAGGCATGAGCGAGCACTCTGATGCCGTAGTCGCGATGGTATCAGAGGAGACAGGCTACATGTCTATTGCCGTGGATGGCATGCTAAAGCGCCATCTCAGCTCGGAGATGATGGAGAAAATTCTCCGCAGTGAACTCATACAAGATGATGATATCGCGCAGAAGCGCGGTATTGCAGGAATCATCGCCGCACTCAAGGTGAAAACGCATGAACAGTAAGAAAAAATCTAAGATATTTGACAGCAAAATATTTTGGGCCGTCATTTCGCTTATATTATCTCTGCTCATTTGGGTGTACATCAACGGTACCCAGGAGGAGATAATTGAGCTTGACTTTAGAAATGTTGAGTTGGTGTTTGTCGGTGAAGATACCCTTCAGGATTCACGCGAGCTTATCATAACTGACGTCAAAACCCGCAGTGTCGATGTCAAGATAAGCGGAGCAAGAATGAACATCGGCGGCCTCTCTGCCAAGGATGTTCAGGCGCAAATTGATGTTTCCAGGATTACAAGCGCTGGTGTGAACACCACCCTCTACCAGCTTGTGTTCCCTGAAAAAGTTAATGCAGATGCAGTCACCATATTGTCACGCAATCCTGCCCAGGTGCAATTTACTGTCACACGCATGGCTACGAAAACTGTTCCGGTCAAGTGTGATTTTGTCGGCACGGTTGCGGAAGGCTTTGTTCAGGGCGAGCTAGAGATTGAACCCAATACCGTCATGATAAGCGGACCGCAGTCTGAACTGGACAAGATAAACCATGTCTATGCCGAGCTTGGCGGTGACGACCAAAACAAGACACGCAATGTTGAACTGCCTTATGTTCTGCGCGATACGGATAACAACGTCCTCGAAGACTTGAGCGGACTCGAATTTGACGTCAGTACCATAGCGGTCACGCTCAATATATCAGCTACAAAAACAGTCCCGCTGGATGTTTCGCTGATTTTCGGCGCCGGTGCCAACGAAAAGAATACCATTGTCACCATTGAACCTAAGACAATCACGGTTCAGGGAGATTCCGAGCTTCTGGAAAACTATGAATCCTGCATCGTTTCTACCCTTGATATGACAGACTTTGGCTTGACCTATGAGGATACTTTTTCAATTAAACTGCCGGATGGGATAAAAAATGTCACCGGCATAACAGAGGCCAAGGTTAAAATTGAACTCAGCGGGCTTGCTGTAAAGCAGCTCCCCGTGACCAACCTCAAGTATATTAATTTACCCAGCGGATACACCGCAGAGATCGTAAATAAGAGTATTGATGTAAAAATCAGGGCACCTGAGGATATAATTGACAAGATTAAGTCTGCGGATCTTCGCGCGGTTGCGGATATGGTTGAGGTGACCTCAACCGGGGATCTGTCTATTAGTGTAAAAATATATGTTGACGGTTATCCGGACGCAGGTGCAGTCGGGGATTACACAATTATAATTCACGTTAGCGGATAGAGGAGGCAGCGATTTGACACAATTTGCAATTATCAAAAAGATCACCGGGCCTGAGAAGGCAGAGGTTGAAGTACTGCGCGGCACCGCTTGCGGAGATGATTGTGGCAGTTGCGAGGTATGCCACTACGCCTCCAAGATTCGGGTTGAGGTGAAAAATAATATCGGGGCGCAGCTTGGCGACAGGGTGGAGATTGAAACTCGCACCTCTCGCATCCTTAGCGCTGCCGTCGTGGTGTATATTGTCCCTTTTATTTTATTTTTCATCGGCTATGCTATTGCGGCATCGTTTAACCTGAGCGAGGGCTACTCAATTCTTATGAGCTTTGCCTTTTTTGCGGTTGGTATGCTGCTTGCTGTCGCTTACGGGCGCACACACAAAAGAGCACCGATAACCTATGAAATTATAAGCGTTATCGCTCAAGGAGCAAATTAAATATGATAAAAAGTATGACCGGCTATGGCGGCTCAAAGGGAGTCGCAGAAGGACTCAAAATTTCGATTGAGCTCAAGAGCGTGAACAACCGCTTCCTCGACGTGTCTGTGAAGATGCCGAGAAGCTTCATGTTCGCTGAGGACTCGATAAAGTCCGCTGTTGGGCGCCATATCACCCGCGGCAAGGTTGATGTTTTTGTCACAGTTGACTCCTCGGAATCCGAGGACTCCGCTGTCAGAGTGAATGAATCACTGCTGCGCGGATACATCGACGAGCTTAGTGCCGTTGCGGAGAAATTTGATCTCAGAAACGACATGTCACTCATGTCGGTCGCCAGACTGCCGGACGTACTGAACGTTGACAGGCGTGAGCTTGACAATGACAAGCTCATACTCGGCCTCGGTGAAATTATGGAGGCTGCACTTGCAGACTACGATGCTATGCGTGAGCGCGAGGGCATCAAACTCAGAGATGACATAGCTGCGCGTGTTGAAGAGATCGGAAGACTCACCGGCATTATTGAAGTGAACTCTCCAAAGACCGTGGCTGACTATCACGCCAGGTTACAGCAGAAAATGAGCGATGTTCTTGGTGCTGCAGGTATCGATGAGAGCCGTATTCTGACCGAGGCTGCAATCTTTGCAGACCGTGTCGCCGTGGACGAGGAGACTGTTCGTCTGCGCAGCCATCTGTCCCAGCTCAGAGGTATGATAAACGGAAAATCACCTGTCGGACGGAAGATGGACTTTCTGATTCAGGAGCTGAATCGCGAGACCAATACCATCGGCTCAAAATGCCAGAATTCCGATATAGCGTATGTCGTTGTCGATATGAAAAGCGAAATTGAGAAGATTCGCGAACAGATTCAGAACGTGGAGTGATTGAATGAGGCTCATAAACATTGGTTTCGGCAGCATGGTTTCTGCCGAGCGACTGGTTTCGGTTGTTTCGCCTGATTCCGCACCCATAAAGCGTATAATTCAAGACACCCGCGATCGCGGCCTTTTAATTGACGCTAGCTATGGCCGCAAGACAAGAGCAGTTATAATAACCGACAGTGGTCACGTATTCCTTTCCGGTCTATCGCCGGAAGTCATTGCCTCCCGTGCGGAAGGCAGACCGGAGCCGAAAGGAGGAAGTGGTAATGGCGAATAAACCCAAGGGAAAGCTTATTGTCATTTCTGGCCCCTCAGGAGCCGGCAAGAGCACTGTTATCGGTAAGGTCATGGAAAAACGTGACGACGTTTGCTTTTCCATATCCGTCACAACTCGCCAGGCCAGACCGGGCGAGAAAGACGGCAAGGATTATTTTTTTGTGAGTCCGGAGCACTTTTGTGATCTTGTAGATGAAAATTATTTACTTGAGCACGCCGAGTATGTCGGCAACCGCTATGGAACTCCATCTGATTATGTTGAAGGCAAGCTGCTTGAGGGTACAAGTGTAATCCTGGATATTGAGGTGCAGGGTGCCTCGCAAGTCTGCACAAACCGACCCGATGCCGTGACAGTCTTTGTTTTGCCGCCCTCGGGTTTAGAGCTTGAGCGGCGACTTAGGAGCAGAAACACCGATACAGAAGAAAAAATACGTGAGCGCTTGCTACAGGCCAAGCGCGAATGCGCAGAGGCCGGCAAGTACAGCTATATTGTCGTGAACGATAACCCTGAAATTGCGGCAAACGAACTTGATTCAATTATTACCGCTGAAAAATGCAAGACGGCGGATAGAATAAAATTAGTAACAGAGGTGCTTATATCATGATGCTTTATCCTCCCATGTCCGAGCTTGTCGATAAAGTCGGCAGTCGCTATTTACTTGTAAATCTCGTGGCCCGCCGCGCGCGTGAAATCGCGCAGATTTCCGACGAAGAGGGAACACCCCTCGAGAAAAAGGCTGTTTCGATAGCTGTTGAAGAGGTCTACACTGGAAAGCTGACCATCAAAGAGTGATTGAGATGGGGCGGGATTTTACCCGCCCCGCTTCGGCTGTTAGGGGGTAGGACATGCCGGATATGACAATTGCAAAAGTTGCGGTGGCTGGATTGCTTTACCGGCTGGACAGGCCTTACGACTACAGCATTCCCAAGGAGCTTTCTGACTCCGTTAAACCCGGCGTACGCGTGACCGTACCCTATTCAAACTCGAATAGACGCACAGAAGGCGTAGTCCTGGCTCTTGCGGGGACAAGCGCGTTTGACAAGCTCAAGCCAATCACAAGTGTGCTGGATGCGGAGCCTGTTTTATATCCGGAACAGCTTAAGCTTGCACTTTGGATGCGCGAGCGGTTTTTTTGCTCGGTATACGATGCAGTCAAGGCGATGCTTCCGTCCGGTCTCTGGTATAAAAACGGCAAACGGCGTGTATCTGACAAAACTGTTGATATGGCTAGCCTATCGCTTCCTGCTGAGGAAGCTTTTGAGCTTGTTGAGCAGAAGCGGCGCCGCGCACCGCAACAAGCTCAAATACTTAAAACGCTCTGCTCTGTGGGACGTGCCTCAGTTGCAGAGCTTCGTGAATTTACGGGCGCATCGCTCCAGAGCGTTCGCGCACTCCGCGATGCCGGACTCATCACCATTGAGGCAGAGCCGGTTTTTCGCCGACCTGAGCGCTTTGCGGGTGAGCCGGAATCAATGCCGGAGCTGACAGAAGACCAGTCCAAGGCGTATTCGGGCATTTTAGCTATGCTAAACGAAGGCAAACCCGCCGCTGCCCTACTTTTCGGGGTGACCGGAAGCGGAAAAACCACCGTTTATATACGGATGATTGATGAAGCTATGCGCCGCGGCAAATCGTCTATTTTGCTCGTGCCTGAAATTTCACTTACGCCGCAGATGCTGCACACCTTTTCAATGTATTTTGGCGACAGTATAGCTGTGCTGCACAGCAGCCTGTCAGCAGGAGAGCGCTATGACGAGTGGAAGCGTATCCGGCAGGGGGATGCGCGCGTTGTCATTGGAACGCGCAGCGCTGTGTTTGCACCCTGTCGTGATTTGGGCATAATCATTATCGATGAGGAGCAGGAGGATACATATAAATCCGAGAATGCTCCGCGATACCATGCCCGTGATATTGCTAAATTCCGCTGTGCTCAGGAAAATGGGCTGTTGCTTTTAGGTTCTGCCACACCTGATGTTGAAAGCCGATATTTTGCTGATATAGGCAGATATGGCTATTTCACTCTGCCAGGCAGATTTAACGCTCGTGAGTTGCCTGAAGTTGAAATAGTTGACATGAAGCGTGAGCTGAGACGCGGAAACGGCAGCTCAATAAGCTTGCGTCTGCGTGAGGAGCTTGAGAAAAATATAGAATCCGGAGAGCAGAGCATTCTTTTCTTGAACCGCCGCGGAGCAAACAAGCTTATTACCTGTGTCGAATGCGGTTACACCTATAAATGCCCCAAATGCAGTGTCAATCTGACTTACCACAGCTACGGTCGCAAACTCATGTGCCATTATTGCGGACACACGATAAGGCCCGACGATAGCTGTCCTGACTGCGGCGGTCAGCTAAACTACATCGGCATAGGCACGCAGATGCTTGAGCAGGAGTTGTCCGAGATATTCCCGGATGTGGGAGTCCTGCGCATGGACGCGGACACTGTCGCGCCTGCGGGAAGCCACGCCGCGCTGCTGGAGCAATTTCGCAGCGGCAATATTCCGATTCTCATCGGTACACAGATGGTTACAAAGGGACTCAATTTTGAGAATGTCACCCTTGTCGGTGTCATTTCGGCAGACCAAAGCCTGTACGCCGGTGACTACCGTGCCGCCGAACGGACATTTTCGCTCATAACTCAGGTCGTTGGTCGCTCGGGGCGTTTTGAGCGTCCGGGACGTGCGATAATTCAGACCTTTACACCGGACAATCAGGTCATTCGCCAGGCCGCAAGCCAGGACTATGAGGATTTTTTCACCTCCGAGCTTGAGATGCGACTGCTTCAGGGCACGCCGCCCTTCACTGAACTTATTTCGGTGACTGCCTCGGGAATGGACGAGTCTTTGGTGCTCGCGTGTGCTTGCGAGCTGCGGGATTCACTGTGTGTTTCAGTAAAAAACATTCCAGACGCGCGAATACTCGGCCCTGCGCCGCTGTCGATACTGCGTGTAAACAACCGATTCCGCTATCGTGTAACGCTCTGTGCGCCTGAGGGACTTGGTCTGAGGCGCATGGTATCCGATATTGTCATTCACTTTTCATCTGAAAAAAGATATAAAACATTGTCTGTATACGCGGACAACAATCCATCCGATTAGGAGGTAAAGATATGGCTCTCAGAACAATCCTTACAAGTGAGGAACCCAGGCTGTATAAAAAATGCCGTCAGGTTACAGACTTTGACGAACGTCTGCATACTCTGCTGGACGATATGCACGAGACTCTTGCCCTTGCAGACGGCGTTGGCCTTGCCGCACCTCAGGTAGGCGCGCTCCGCCGCGCTGTGCTGGTGCTTGAGACAAACGTTCCCGAGGACGAGGAACCATATATTATTGAGCTCATAAACCCAGAGGTTATTGAGCGTGACGGCGATCAGAAGGGCCCTGAGGGCTGTCTTTCGGTGCCGGGGCGCTATGGTCTTGTAACTCGTCCCATGGATGTCACTGTGAAGGCACAGAACAGGGCGGGCGAGTGGTTTGAGGTTGCCGGAACGGGCATAACTGCACGCGCGTTCTGCCATGAAATTGACCATCTGGACGGAATTGTGTTTACCTCTGTTGCCGAGCGTATGCTCAGCGATGAAGAGCTCGATACGGGCTCGTGGAGGGAGGACCCAGAGGATTGAGCATGCGTATAGTTTTTATGGGGACACCTGACTTTGCAGCGAAGAGCCTCGCCGCTCTCTGTGACGGTGAATTTAACATTGTCGGCGTGTTTACTCAGCCCGACAAGCCGCGAAGCCGCGGAATGAAGGTCACATATTCTGCGGTTAAGGAGCTCGCGTTGGAAAGAGGCCTTCCTGTCTATCAGCCCGCCAAAATGCGCGATGGCACTGCGGCAGAAATCTTGCGCTCGCTGTCGCCAGATATTCTGGTCGTTGTAGCCTATGGCAGAATTTTGCCTGATGATATTTTAGCCATACCGAGGCTGGGCGCAATTAATGTCCACGGTTCGCTTCTACCCAAATATCGCGGTGCGGCGCCAATTCAATGGGCGGTTTTAAACGGAGATAAGGTCAGCGGCGTCACAACCATGTATCTGGATCGAGACATGGACACCGGTGACATCATATACACCGACGAGAC
>CAZHUG010000016.1:36210-39850 GCA_964535405.1 uncultured Oscillospiraceae bacterium
ATCGGAGAGTTTGAGACCGCCGGTGAGCTGTTTGACCGTCTTGCTGATATGGGCGCGGGTCTGCTTGTGCGCACACTGCACGATATCGAGTCCGGCACAGCGCCGCGCACTGCTCAGGATCATGAGCAGGCCAGCTATGCAGGGCCGCTCGACAAGAGTTTTTGTCCCATAGACTGGAGCCGCAGTCCGAGGGAGATTGTCAAGCATATCTGCGGCCTGAACCCCTGGCCTGTGGCGACCATGGAGCTTGAGGGTGTGATTTTCAAGGTCTTTGCGGCGGAACACACCGAAAACCACAGCGACAAGACTCCCGGCGCTGTCGTATCGGCGGGGAAGGGCGGCATTGAGTTTGTCTGCGGAGGTGGACAGACGCTTCGAGTGACCGAGCTTCAGGCGCCCGGCAAAAGACGCATGTTCGCTGCCGACTGGCTTCTTGGCCACCCAATAAAGGTATGAGCGCTGTAGTAAGTGGCAGATCTGCCGCTGTGAGGGCGCTGGAGCGCTGGAGACGCGCTGGAACCTTCTCCGAGGACGCTGTGTCCGGAGCTTCCGCCGGACTGGATGCGCGCGAAGCTGCGCTGTGCTCACGACTTGTGTATGGCACGATTCAAAACACGGCATATCTTGACCATTATATCGGAGTTTGGTGCTCAACACCCGTCGGGCGGCTTGAACCGAAGGTGCTTGATATTCTCCGCATTTCTGCCTATCAGCTTCTGTTTATGGATAGAATTCCGCCATCCGCCGCGGTTAACGAGGCTGTGGCACTGTGCAAATCACTGAAGCTCAGCCGGGCTTCCGGACTGATAAACGCCGTGCTTCGGCGCATATCAGAAAACCGCGATAAGCTGCCCGCAATTCCTGATGATGGAACTGCAAAATATCTGTCGATCAAATACAGTCACCCGATATGGTTGGTGAATGAGCTGATCGAGCAGCAGGGTTATGACTTTACAGCGGAGTTTTTGGCCGCCAATAATGAAGAGCCGCCCATATATGCGCAGGTCAACACACTCAAAACCGATGCGGATAGCCTGACTAGTCTTCTTGCTGATGCGGGTGTTTTGGTTGAGCGCGGAAACGTGGCTGACTGCCTTGTTTTGCGCTGTGCTGGCCGGGTAAACGAGCTTCCGGGTTATGACGAGGGCTTGTTTTATATTCAAGACGAGGCCGCGCGTCAATCTGTCATTATATCAGGGGTTGAACCCGGAATGACTGTGCTGGATGCCTGTGCCGCCCCCGGTGGAAAAAGTTTCGCCGCAGGGATACAGATGTATGGCAAGGGCCGCATTGTTGCCTGCGATGTGCAGGAGAAAAAGCTGCGGCGCATAAGCGAGGGTGCAACCCGGCTCGGGCTCAATATCATTGAAACGCGGCAAATGGATGCGCGGCGGCCGGAGCCGGAACTAATAGATTTTGCAGACGTCGTAATATCGGATGTGCCCTGTTCGGGTTTAGGTGTCATTAGAAAGAAACCCGAGATCAGATATAAGAGCAGGGCAGAGCTTGATGCGCTGCCGCAGATCCAGTCTGATATACTTGACGGACTTGCTGCCTGCGTAAAGCCCGGCGGAACTCTGCTATATTCCACCTGCACTGTTCGCAGCTGCGAGAACGAGGACGTCATTTCGGCATTTCTCGCCAGAAATTCTGAGTTCAGTTGCGAAAAAATGCACACACTTTGGCCTAATGTTCATAAAACGGACGGTTTTTTCATATGCAAAATGCTAAGATCGATATAAAGTCATTACTCCCGGAGGAGCTGAGTGAGAAGCTCAGCCTAATAGGCGAGCCGAAATTTCGCGCCGAACAGGTATTTTCATGGCTCACAAAGGCTGTGGAGAGCTTCGACGAAATGACGAACCTCTCTCTGGATTTGCGCAAGAAGCTTGATGAGCAGTTTTATTTATCACCGCCAAGGGTCATAAAAAAGCAGGTATCACAAGAGGACGGCACGATAAAGTATCTCTGGGAGCTTGCTGACGGCAACGCGGTGGAGACTGTTGTCATGCGCTATAAGCACGGAAATACTGTCTGCATATCGACTCAAGTCGGTTGCCGGCAGGGCTGTGCATTCTGCGCATCCACCATTGGTGGGCTTGTACGCAATCTTGAGCCGTCGGAAATTCTTGATGAGGTTATGTTCTCGCAGAAGGAATCGGGACTTGCGATCTCCAATATTGTTCTCATGGGCATAGGAGAGCCGCTGGACAACTTTGAAAACGTGATGCGATTCCTCAAACTGGTCAATCGCCCCAAGGGAATGAACATTGGAATGCGTCATATTTCACTGTCTACCTGTGGTTTGACAGAAAAATTTGACAAACTGGCAGAGTTTAATTTACAATTGACTTTAACGGTTTCGTTGCATGCGCCCGACGATGATACCCGCTCACGACTGATGCCCGCAAACGCAGGCAGGGGAGTGGCAGAGCTCATGAATGCCTGTGAGAGGTATTATAAAGTCACCGGGCGCCGGATATCCTTTGAGTATGCGATGATTGACGGAGTGAACGACTCTCCCAATCAGGCAAAGTCGCTGGCCAGACACGCCAGGAGGATAGGTGCGCACGTGAATCTCATTGCCTTAAACCACGTAGAGGAGAGGGCGTTTATGCCCACTCCGCAGAAGCGGCTTCGTGAGTTTCAGTCAATACTCGAGCAGGAAGGCGTTAACGTAACAGTTCGCCGAAGCCTTGGAGGCGATATTGACGCCGCGTGCGGACAGCTTCGTAAAAAACTACAGCAGGGCTAGACCCGGGATGGAGTTTCAATGAACAGCTTTGGCATAACTGACAGAGGAAAGGTCAGGCATGACAATCAGGACAGCTTTATAGTCGAGCATGTTGAGGGGCGCGACTGCCTCATCGCCGTGCTATGCGATGGAATGGGTGGAGAGCAGGCGGGAAATGTTGCGAGCGATCTTGCCGCAAAGACCTTCATATCATCGGTTAAACAGAAGCTCGCTGCCTCAAAGCTCAAGGTGCCGGATTGCGCCAATATCATGAAGCAGGCGTGTTCTGACGCAAACTACATGGTGTACAGTTATTCCTGTTTCGACAGGGAATATACCGGCATGGGCACAACCCTTGTCGCTGCAATGTTTATAGAGGATAAAATTTTTGTCCTCAACGTAGGCGATAGCAGGGTATATAAGCTGACTAAAAATAGAATTACACAAATATCCCGTGACCATTCGCTTGTTCAGGAAATGGTAGACAAAGGAGAAATCACCCCGGAAGAAGCACTTACACATCCGCGAAGGAATGTCATTACGCGTGCTCTTGGCGTTGACGAGAACGTGCCGAGTGACACATTTACGCCGAGATTGGGTCGCGGCAGCAGACTTCTACTATGCTCAGACGGGCTCACGAACATGATTGGCGACAGTGAGATACTTAAGATTTCAAATAAGCATCCCGATCTGCTGTCTTTCGGTCACGCCCTTATGGATGAAGCACTGGCTCGCGGCGCGCGAGATAACGTGACGATCATCGTCATCTCAAAGTAACCTGGAGGCTGCAATGGATAATACAATGGATAAATATCTGGGAACGTATTTAGATGACAGATATGAAATAGTTGAGGTAATCGGAGCCGGTGGAATGGCTGTGGTGTATAAAGCCATGTGCCACCGACT
>CAZHUG010000017.1:0-2981 GCA_964535405.1 uncultured Oscillospiraceae bacterium
CCAGCCCCTTGTTCATCATCGTCGCCGAGTCCACGCTTATCTTCGCGCCCATCGACCAGTTTGGGTGTTTGACCGCCTGCTGGGGCGTGACGCGCGCGGTCTCCTGCCGCGTCTTGCCGAGAAACGGCCCGCCCGAGCCGGTCAGAAGAATGCGCCGGAGCTCATTTTGCCGGCTATGTAAGCACTGGAATATGGCGGAATGCTCCGAGTCCACGGGTATGATCTCCGCGCCCTTTTCCCTCGCCCGCGCCATGACGATATCGCCCGCGCAGACCAGAGTTTCCTTGTTCGCCAGCGCTATGCGGCGTCCCGCGTCTATCGCGTCGAGCGTCGGCACCAGACCGACAGCGCCGGAGACGGCTGTCACGACGCAGTCGGCACTCTCGTGCGCGGCGGCGCGGCGAAGGCCGGAAAGCCCCGCCGGACCGACCTCTATGCCGGAGCCGTCAAGCTCCCGGCGCAGTCGTTCCGACGCGGCTTCATCGAAGGCAGACACATATTTCGGGTGCAGCTCTTCGGCCTGCTTCAGGAGCAGGTCGATGCTTTTATTCGTGCTCAAGGCGACGACGGGTATGCCCAGGCGCTTGCAGACCGCGACGGTCTGGCGGCCGATGCTCCCCGTTGAGCCCAATATTGATACGCTTTTGACCATTATATTGCCTTTCTTGGTTTTCGCTTTTCTATTTGCCTTTTTCTACTTCGTTATTGCGGGCACGCAGAGAATCAGAAGCTCTATCATCGGCGCGGTCAGGTGCATGCTGTCGAAGCGGTCGAGCATCCCGCCGTGACCGGGGATGAGCGTGCCGTAGTCCTTAATCCCGCTCTCACGCTTGACGGCGGAGAAGGCCAGATCGCCGAGCTGGCAGGCAAGGCTGCCGAAAAAGCCGTAAACCGCCATGACGAGCAGATGCACGCTGTAGCCAAAGGCTTTGAGGATAAGGCCGTAGATTATCATGAACAGGATGGAGCAGATAAAGCCGCCGGCGCTGCCCTCAATCGTCTTTTTAGGCGAGAGATGCGGCGCAAGCTTGTGCTTTCCAAGTGACAGGCCGACAAAATACGCGCCGGAGTCCGAGGAAAACGCGGCGACAAAGGGCAGGAGCATATACGCCCAGCCGCGACCGTCCAGCCCCAGACGCACAAGCGCCGAGAGCATGACGGGCATTATGACACCCGCGACAAGGGAAAACGCCGCGAGGCTGATGCTGAGCCTGGCCTCTGTTCGGTAGCTGAGCATGATCTCAGCAAACAGGACCGTGAACAGCACGAAGGCCGCGGCGGGTATGGCGATGCGCTCCCAGCCGAGGCTGTCAGCCAAGGGAATAAACGCCGCGCTCACACAGGGCCAGGCATAGACCCGCCTGTTCTGCCCCGGGCAGACGGCACGCATAAACTCCCAGGCCGCGCCCGCGGAGATTGCCGCGACGACGATGCCCATCGCCCACAGGGGCGCGAAAATGACGACCGCCAGCAGCAGCGGCACAGCTATAACAGCGACTATAATTCTTGTTTTCACTTTATCCCACCAAATCTTCTGTCTCGTTTTCGGTATTCGGCAATGGCGGCGTCTATATCCGCCGAAGTAAAGTCAGGCCAGAGCACGTCGGAGAACATCAGCTCCGAATACGCGGACTCCCACATCAAAAAGTTCGAAAGGCGCATCTCACCGCCGGAGCGGATCAGGATATCGGGATCGGGAATGCCCGCAGAGTACATATATTCCGTGAAGCTCGCCTCCGTCAGGGGCTTTGCGACGCCGTTTTTATAGTCCTCGGCATAGCGGGCGGCGGCGCGTATAATCTCATCCCTGCCGCCGTAGTTTAAGCAGACGTTCGCCTGAAAGCCGCCGTAGCGACCGGAGATGCCGGCAGTTTCATCAATAAGCTCGCGCAGATCCGGCGAGAGAACGCTCTGCTCGCCCATGATTTTGAGCCTGATATGGTCGCGCTCCATGGTCTCCACAGCCTCGCGCAGGTATTTCGACAGCAGGGACATGATCCCCTCTATCTCCTCGCGCGGGCGCTTCCAGTTCTCGGTTGAAAAGGCATACACCGTCAGATATTCGACGGCGATGTCGCGGCAATAGGTCGCTATGCGGCGAAAGGTCTCCGCACCGGCGGCATGACCCGCCGTGCGGGGCAGTGCGCGGCGCTTTGCCCAGCGTCCGTTGCCGTCTAAAATAATGGCAATATGGCGGGGGAGAATGGACATGCCCTCCCCCGCCGCCTCATCGTTTTTCTTGAATATTGACATGCTTATATCGCGTAGAGCTCTTTTTCCTTGGCTTCAATGAGTCTGTCGACCTCTTTAATCCAATCGTCAGTGAGCTTCTGCAGATCCTTTTCAGCCAGCTTCAGATCGTCCTCGCTTATCTCGGACGCCTTCTTCTGAGCCTTGAATTTGTCGATGCCGTCACGCCGGATATTGCGAACCGCGACCTTGGCGTCCTCGCCGTATTTGCGGACCTGCTTTACGAGGTCACGGCGGCGCTCCTCAGTCAACTGGGGAAAGGCAAGGCGGATGCAGCGTCCGTCGTTCTGGGGGTTGATGCCCAGATCGGAGGCCAGTATTGCCTTCTCGACAAGCTTCAGGGCGGAGGTGTCCCAGGGCTGGATCATAAGACTGCGGGGGTCGGGGCTGGATATGGTCGCGATCTGCTGGATCGGGGTCGGAACACCGTAGTAATCCACCTGGATCTGGTCGAGCACAGCAGCGTTCGCGCGGCCCGCACGCACAGAGGCGAAGGTCACCGAGAGATACTCCGTAGTTTTCTTCATTTTACTTTCAAATTCATCGTATCCGTTAGCCATTTCAATGTCCTCCTAAATTATTTCGTAACTACCGTGCCGATTTTCTCGCCTAACACGACACGGACAATATTCTCAGGATTTTTGAGCGCAAAGACGATGACGGGGATATCATTATCCATTGAAAGGGATGTTGCCGTGCTGTCCATCACCGCAAGGTGTTTGGAGAGCACT
>CAZHUG010000017.1:2991-39491 GCA_964535405.1 uncultured Oscillospiraceae bacterium
TCGGGTCAGACGAATACACGCCGTCAATGTTCTTGGCAAGCAGGATCGCATCCGCCTCAATCTCAGCCGCGCGGAGCACGGCGGCTGTATCCGTTGAGAAATACGGACAGCCCGTGCCGCAGCCGAAAAGCACTACGCGGCCCTTTGCAAGGTGGTGCATCGCGCGCAGGCGAATATACGGCTCCGCCACAGCCCGCATCTCGATCGCGGTCTGAACACGCACGTCGATTCCGTGCTGCTCCATAACGTCGGCCACAGCCAGACAGTTCATCGCGGTGGCGAGCATGCCCATATGGTCAGCCCTCGTCCGCTCCATCACTCCGCCGCCGTCCTTGACGCCGCGCCAGAAATTGCCGCCGCCAATGACGATGCCAACCTCGACGCCCATGTCCACACAGCGCTTCACCGCGTCGCAGACCTTTCCGATAACGCCGAAATCCAGTCCAGAACCGCGCTCGCCGGAGAGCGCCTCCCCGCTGATCTTCAGCAGGACACGTTTATATGCCGGTTTTAAGTCCAAACTACATCACCTCTAAAATAGCATTCTAATATACTTTCACCTATATTAAAAGGGCAAAATGCAAAATTTACTCTTTAGACATCAAATATTCCCAAAATAGCTATTCCAGCCATCACCAAAACGATCACCGCGTACTGCGCGCGGCTGAGTTTCTCCTTCAAAAACACGCGCGAGAGCACGACGGAAAATATGCTGTAGGACGCGATCATGGGCGCGGCGACAATCGCGTTCTCGCCCATGGCGTATATATATGTGAACTGCCCCGCCGTCTCGCACACCGCGCCGAAGCAGAAATCCCGCTCCTTAAAATATGAAAAGCTCTGCCTCTTCACAAAGCGCAGGTACAAATACGCCAGAACCGCGCAGATGCCAAACGTCAGCTCATACGCGACATTCGCGACGTCCTCGTCCATGATGTACTCCAGATAATACGCATCCGAAAAACTGCCGAGGCCGTCAATCACGCAATACAGGATCGGAAACAGGATCGCGAGCGCCCCGAAGCGGTATTTGCGCTCGGACTCCGGAATATCGGACGCGCGCTCTATATCCACGGCGCGCTTTTCAAGCACCGACAGCAGGATTATACCCAGGCAGATCATCACTACACCCACGAGCTGAAGCGCCGCCATCGTCTGTTTGAGAACGAGAAAGCACAAAATCGCCGTCACAGCGCCGGAGGAGTTGCAGATGGGTGAGGAGACGGAAAGCTCAATATACCTCAGCCCCGCATAGCCCAGAACCATCGAGAGTATGTACATAAACGAGACCGGGAAATAGATAAGCATCGATCGCGGATGCCAGTCCACGCCCGTGATGAGCAGCGTGGCGAGCGCGTGTATCGTCATCACCGTTCCGACTGTTATGACAAGTCTCAGGTGGCTGTATCTGTCCGCGGGCCTCGTGCCCTTCTTGGAGAACAGGTCACTGCCGCCCCAAAACGCGATGGTCAATAGCGAAAATGCAAACCACATTCCTAATACCTCAGTTCAAATTTAAAATTCGTGACATTCTAGCATACTTGTCCCAGCTTGTAAATGACAAGTTCCGCGCGGATTTCGGTGTATGCTTTGTCCATGGAGACAATTTACGCAGACAGCCTTTTTGTGCTGAACCTAATTATAGACTATTTTTTGCTTCTCTGCTCGGGCAGAGTTGCCGGGGCTGTGCTCCGGCGCGGGCGCTTTGCCCTCGCCGCCGTAATCGGCGCGGCATACGCTGTCGCCTCGGTCCTGCCGGGGGCTGGTTTTCTCTCCACAGCGCCCATGAAGCTTGCTCTGGGCATCATTATAGCACTTGTCGCCTTCGGCGGCGAGGACAGACTTGCGCGATGCATTGTGATCTTCCTTGCCGTGTCCGCCGCCTTTGGCGGCGCGGTCTGGGGCGCATCCATGCTCGCGGGCTCCTCGCTCACGGGGAACATTTTCGTGCCTGTTTCGATGCGGGTGCTGGTCCTGTCCTTCGCCGCCTGCTACGCCGCGGTATCCATAGTCTTTAAGCGCGTCGGAAAGACAGCGGAGCGCGAGATAATCGAGCTTGAGCTCCAGTTTCGCGGTCGCCGCGCCACGGTGCGTGCACTGCGGGACACGGGCAACGGGCTGTACGACCCGGTCTCCGGAAAGGCCGTTGCCGTGGCGGAGGCCGCGGCGCTTTTGCCGCTTTTCCCGGACGGGGCGGACGCGCTGGCGTCATCAGACCCGACCGAGACCTTCAGCGGGCTTTCAGGGCTCTCCGGCTGTCTGGGCAGGATCACGCTCATACCCTACTCCGCCGTCGGCACCCGCAGCGGAATGCTCGCGGCATTGCGTCCGGACGAGGTCAGGCTGGGCGGCGAGGCAAAGAGCCTGCTCGTCGCGGTATATCCGTCGCGGCTTTCCGAGGACGGTACATATTCAGCTGTAATCTAATTTCCTGGAGGTGCATTTCATGAAGATTCCACTTACTTTGAAGCTTTGGCTGTCGCTCTCGCGCGCGCTTGAGCGGCTCGGCATCGCTCCCCCGCCGATATATTATATTGGAGGCAGCGACACCCTGCCGGCGCCCCTGCCGCGTGATGAGGAGGCCATAGCGCTATCCGCGCTCGAGGCCGGAGACGAGGCCGCCAAGAGAACACTCATAGAGCACAATTTGAGGCTTGTAGTATACATAGCGCGGCGCTTTGAAAACACCGGCATCGGACTTGAGGATCTCATTTCCATCGGCACAATCGGGCTTATCAAGGCGATCGGGACATTCAAGCTGTCGAAAAACATCAAGCTTGCCACCTACGCCTCGCGCTGCATCGAAAACGAAATTCTCATGTTCCTGCGCAAGTTCGGCTCACAGCGCAGTGAGGTCAGCTTTGACGAGCCGCTCAACACCGACTGGGACGGAAACGAGCTTCTGCTCTCCGACATTCTCGGCACGGAGGAGGATGAGGTCATCCGTCCGCTGGAGGACGACGCCGACCGCGCGATGCTCATGGCGGCGATCGACACCCTCGCCGAGCGCGAACAGCGTATCATCCTCATGCGCTTCGGCTTCGTGGATGGCACGGAGTACACGCAAAAGGAGGTCGCGGACATGATGGGGATCTCTCAAAGCTACATAAGCCGGCTGGAAAAGCGGATCATCACCCGCCTCCGGCGCGAGATGGTCAGGCAAATGCAAATTTAAAAAGCTTATTGCGCCGGAGTATCATCCCCGGCGCAATAAGTGTTGCCTAAATAAATATTGTATATGCTATCACCCCTATCAGAATCAGCGCCAATGATATCGCCGCTATTCTCAGCCACCTTATCGCCTCGGGCGGTTTGGGCGATTTGCCGAGGTTCAGCTGAACGTATTTCCCCGCGGCAGCCCTGGCCTGAAGCAACAGCTCCTCCCGGCTTACGCCGGGAGTGTTTAGAAAGTCGTCGCGCACGAAGAAAATGGCCTCTTCAAATATTTCGGGGTCGGGCGACCTCACAATCACCACTCGGCGCGACACACCTTTCACTGTCGCCGGTCTGCGTATGCCCGGCGCTCTCATACTCTTGCGTCCACACGCACGGCCAGCACGGTCATGTCGTCTGTGTTACCATATTCAGCGGACGCCTTGCGCAGCACCTCCCTTGCCATCGATTTCATGTCCTTTTCGCCCGCTGCGCGCATCAAATCCCTGAGCCATTCGTCACCGTCGCCAGGAATGACGCCGTCTGACGCTATGACTGCAAGACTGCCGGGCTTCAGTCTCATTCGGACTATGTCCGGTACAGCTCCCTCGCCGGATATCAGGCCTGCCGCCAAGCTTTCACCTGATATTCGGCGTACGGTCTTGCCGTTCTTTACAAACGAGGGTGCGGCTCCATATTTATAGAAGCACGCCTCGCCCGAAAACAGATCCACACACATCAGATCTACAGTCGCAAAGCCCCATTCCTCGCCGTTGCGCAGGAGCATCACGCTATTGAGTATCTTCATCGCCGTCGCCGGGTCAACGCCCGAACGCAGAAATTTTTCCAGTATCGCGACGGCCTCGACGCTCTCTTTGGCAGCTTCCTTCCCCGCTCCCATGCCGTCGGAGAGAATCACGCAGAGCGTGCCCGCATCCGTTTTGAAATATGTACCGCGGTCGCCGGATACGCTCTCGCCCTTTTTCTTCATCGCCGCGATGCCGACCGACACCGCCAGCGGCTCCGCCTCGAGCAGGGTGAGCCGTCCCTCTCCCGCCGTATTGGGTCTGCAAAGGCGCACACCGAGCACCGCGGAGAGCTTGTCCAGATACGCCGGATCGGAGGTCAGGGCCGACAACCTGCCCGACTCCACAACCGCGCGAAGTCTGCCGCCGGAGTCGCGAAACACGGCTGCGTCCGCTTCAATATCCAGACTCCGCAGATAGCGCATCAGCCGCCGCTCCGCAAGCGGGTCCGCGCCGTTTATGCTGCCGAGCTCCCTTGCGACATCCTGAAGGATGCCGGCAAAGTCCTCATACTGCGCCCAGGCCGCAGCGCGGCTCTCCTCCATCCTGAGGGTATACTGCCTTCTGTACAGCATCGCGCGAAGCTCGCCGTTCACCGCCGCGACAAAGGCCGGAAGCCCTGTGCACTTTTCCCTGAAAAACTCGGGAACGTCCTGCTCTTCAAGCCTGCCGCGCTTTAGCATCGCGCCCGTGGCGGTATTGAAGGCGTCGAGCGTCTCCATATAACTCTTGGTCCAGCACTCGTTTTTGTTCTTGCACTTGATGCAGGCAGCGTCCGCCGCCCTGTCAAAGACCCTTGCGATATCATTGTCGTTCACCGGCTCTGTATTGCGGCGGACGACCGCGCACACGTCGCCGTAGGCTCGCGCTATCCCGTCCACACGTCGTGAGGCGTAGCGCCGCAGTCCTGACTCGCCCGCGCCCGGCGTCATCGGCTGGACGAGCGAGCTTATCTTCGCGAGAGTCGCCGGCGGTATCAGCATGAAGATGACCGAGGAGGCGAAAACCTCAAACAGTGCGTCCACATGCGCCGTATGACCCCAGGCGCAGAACACCGCCAGCGCATCCGCCATGATGAAGGCCACAAGAAAGCCCAGTCTGCCGAAGCGGCTGAAAACCCCCGAGACAAGCCCCGCAAAGGCATAGGCCATCGAGAAAAAAGGTGCCCCGCCCGAGGCCGCATCCATCGCGATGCCGAAGGCCGTGCCCGCCGCAGCGCCTGCCATCGAGCCGCCCTTCATCGCCGAGGTCATCACGAGCACCAGGGCAAGAAGCCTGCCGATCGATATGACGGATATTACCGTCACCCGCGACAGCGCCATCAGCCCGCAGGCCGCAAACACTATGACCGCAGCGTCGTGCCGCGTCTCCGCCGCCTCTGTCGTCCGCTCGTATTTCGACAGTGCCTCGCGGAAGAAAAACGCCGCGCCGCCCGCAAGCAAAGACTCAAGCCCGACAATGAAAACCGCGCCCGAGACCGCCGCCTTGCCCGTGAAACTGCTGAGCATCCCCGTCAGGAGCATGACCGCCGAGGCAGACAGCGGCATGAACGCCGGATGCTTGCAAAATTTCGCGTCCTGAAAAATGAAACGAACCGTAAAGACCAAAACGGCAGCCGCCACATAGCGGATGCCCCATTCCAAGCCCCCTGTTGTCAAGTACCCCAGACAGGCACCCGCGAGAGTCGCCATGCCGTTTAATCCCGTGCCTGCCTCCGCCACCGCCGCCACACCAAATGGCGCGGCCGACGCCCCTGCCCTGCCCGCCGACATCAGAAAACCGATCAGGAATCGCAAGCCCGCCATCCCAATGGTTCGCATCTGTGCCGTCCTGTCACCTTCCTGCACCGGTACCCCCAGCGCCTTCGCCTTGTCCTTTGCTGCCATGACTTTCCCCTCCGGAATGTTAGTTTACATAAATTATAGAATGGAATGTTATGAAAACCATGTCACAAGACGCTGTTGATTAATGGGACTTTTGCGCCCTTGTGCGCGGAGGAAATCGACAGCTCTTTTTTGCCGATAGTTTCGCGCTTTGCTCGTTTTCGGGGTAAATTGTCGTCCTCTGACCGAAGGGGTCAGCAAGATAAATATGCAGTCGAGCGGAGCGGAAAGGATGTTTCTTTCACGCTCCGCCCATTTTTATCCGTCACTTTGCCCAAAATTGTCCCGAATCAGGCTTGTTGATACCGGGAGTATAATTATCTTCTGTATTATACGGTGAGTAATCACATGCTTTTCAGGCTCGGGCGAAAACCTGAAAAAGAAAAAAAGCGGGAGCCGCCCAAAGGCTTAGCTCCCGCCGCATTGCTTCCATAACACGTTCGTGTTATCCCGCAACACTTGACGAAGTACAATCAATCAACGGTTCCTATATTGCTGTTATTGCTGACGCAACAAGGCTCAGGCGTTTATTTTTCCGAAGGCCTCGGGCTCTGCGCCCTTGGCGACCTTTCGCCTTTGACGGCACCGGTCTCGGGTCTTTCTATCTCTATACCCCATCGGAAGCTGTTTGTCTTTCGTCCGAGTCTAGTATGACCGATTGATGCGGGAATATATCTTGCATTTTTTTCACATTATGGTTAAAATGGACTTGCTTTGAATAGAATATATTGACAAGGAGTGTGATTCATCCATGTCAAAGAATTCTAAAAACAATAAACTGCGCAGTGCAGAGCTAAAACGTGCCGTTGAGGAGCTGGGCGAGGTTCGCATTTCACTCGACGACGCTTATCAGAAATTTGACTCTGTCACCGATCCGTCTGTTATGGACGCCTGCATACTCGAGATTACCGCGCTGCGCTCGAAGTATAACTGCGCTGTTCGCAACATTAAATCATTTTATCTGTAAAGGAGGTTTTTTACATATGAACTCCACGATCATGATCGTCATCTGCGTGCTGCTGCTCGTTTTGCTCGTGACGATCATCAAGACCCCGATGAAGCTCGCCTTCAAGCTGCTGCTGAACATGCTCTCCGGTCTTGTCATGCTTTTCGTTTTTAATTTCATCGGCGGCTTTTTCGATCTCTCACTGGGCATCAACGCGGTCAATGCGCTTGTCGCAGGCGTGCTCGGGATTCCGGGAATTGTTCTGCTGGTACTTATCAAGCTCTTCATATAAATAGTCTGCCACGCACAGAGCCGGTTAATCACCGGCTCTTTTTTATCTTGCATGCAGATGATTTCACTTGCATGCAGATGATTTCAGATGATTTCAATTGCATGCAGATGTATTCAGATGTTCCCGTAATCCAATCCTATCCGAATCCTAATCCAGAATCCAATACATAATCCAATGCAGGCCTTGCAGTCGGCTGACAAGTATTTTTGTTTTTAAAAACAAGATATATAAGCGCCCTTTTGCGGACACAAAAAGTAGACAAACGTCGAGGGTCCGGCTATAATAGAGATAGGGATAAAGAGTTTCCAAATACGGAAAACGGGGGGAGCCGCATGATATTTAAACACAGCCTTAAAAACATCGTTAGAGCGGGCGGAAAGTCGGCTCTTTTTGCTTTTCTTATTTTAGTGCTGACGGTCATTTTCTCGCTCGGCGTCAGCGTCTGGGTATCGATTGAGAGTTTTCTTGCCGACTGCGAGAGTGAGTACCGAACTATAGCATATTTTGAATACATGGGCACGGAATATCCGGACGAGAGCCTGCGCGACCCGAGCGTCGATGCAGCGGCAGCCGAGCTCACAGCCGAGAGCATCAAGGCCCTGCCCGGTGTCCTCCACTGGGAGAGCCCAGAGCGTGCGCTCGGGTCTATCGAGGGATACGCGGACTACAGCTCCGAGGTGCTCGCGCCCGAGTTTGCCGCAGTCGTCGTGAAATACAGCGGCACGTCCATGGGCTATTACAGCTGCCTTGTCGTCGATACCCTGTACTCTTACCGGGACATTTCCGGTATGCGACTGCGCATGTATCCGGAAACGACACCGGAACTTGAGCGCGATCACTACTATCTCATGGCCGGAAACCTCTTGTACGGTCAGACTGCCGACAAGTATTTCGGCATCGGGAATGTGCATATCGCCGCGGCCGAGGACGCCGGAATCTCGCTCGCGGACGATCAGCTGTGGCTGGATATCACGACCGCGGACGGCGGCTGGAGCATACCTGAGGGCTCTGTTATTCCCGAGCTTGCTGAGAGCATGAGCGTTCTAAACAACCAGCTTCTGGTGACCGCCACGGGCGACCTGGGCACGCTGCTGCCCTTTCACCAGCAGGATTTGTACATTAGCTCGGGCCGCGAGTTCACAGCCGAGGAATACGCCCAAAGGGGCGCGCCGGTCTGCATCGTCTCGGATCAGCTTTGCAGAAAGCTGGATGTCGGCCTTGGGGAGCGCATCAGCATGTCCATGGCGGTCTCCGCCACCGCGCCGACGGCTGAGAGCTACTGGTCGGGCACGGGTTTTGCATATGAGGACGAGTTTACCATCGTCGGCATCACGAACACGCTCAAGCAGTACGCGGGTCACGTGTTTATCCCCGCGGGCGGCGGGCGCGATTTCTCCCAGAACCACAGCGGTTTTGAGCTCGGCACCGCCATCCTGGACAACAGTCTGGCGGATGATTTTTACGAGGCCGTTCTGCCGCTTCTTCCGAACCGCGTGCTCGTGAACATCTACGATCAGGGCTACGGCAGTGTCGCCGCGCCCTTTCGCGATATCCTGAATGTCGCCATCGTGGTGACGCTCGTCTGCGCGCTCGTGGCGCTGGCGGTACTCATTTTATTCGGCTATCTCTTCGTCTATCGCCAGCGGGAGGTCTCGCAGATCATGATAAGGCTGGGCGCGGGCAAGCGCCGCACAAGGCTGTATTTCCTCGGCGGCTCGGGGCTCATCGCCCTTGTGGCGGCGGCTGTGGGCTCTGTTATCGGCTATCTCTTGAGCGGGCGCGTGGGCGCACTGGTGCAGGGCTTTGCGGGTGGATATTCGAACTTCGACGCGCATTTTTCAAACGGAAATCTGTCTATTATAAAGCCGCTGGCCTACTCGCCGGAGCTTCCGCTGCTGCCGTTTATTTTGGTCGGCGCTTCGGTCTTTGCGCTGGCACTGCTCTCCTGTTTTTACTTCACCGAGCGGAGCTTCACAGCCCCGCAGAAAAAGAAAAAGACAAGGCGCGTGCCCAAGGCTGCGCGCTCGTCTATCATGCGCGGGGGCGCGGTCAAATATAGCCTCCTGTCCATAAAGCGCGGCGGCGCGAGGAGCTTTGCCTCTCCCCTGCTGGCGTTTATGGCGGCGCTGTTTCTCTGTCAGCTCGTGACAACCGCGGCGTCCTACAACACTCAGCTCGAGCGCATTGTGGACGACGCGAAGATCTCCGGCGCACTGACTGACTCTCACGGCAGGCAGACCGGACAGGTCGTCGTGAGCGCCTACACGGTGAACACGCTCGCCCGCAGCGGATACATTGACGATATCGCGCTGGCAAAGCCGTTTATGTTCGCGGAATACGACGATATTAACTTAAACGTTCTCAATGGCGGCTTCTCGATGGACACGTTTATGGCGGGCAGAGCGCGCGCGGGCAGGCTTGTGCCCACAAACAGCATTGCCGACGCACCGGAGTTTTATTACAGCAGCACCAAGCCCGAGGTTCGCTATCTTGAGGGCTATGACGAGAGCTTCATGAGTAAGCCTCGCGACGGTCGCAGGGCTGCGAACATGGATAGATATTATAATTACACTGACCCGGGTGACGAGTGGTACTGCGTCGTCCCCAGCACCTATCTCGCCGAGCGCGGGCTCGAGCTGGGCGACAACATAATGATAATGATGTTGGTGGATGACCCAGTTCTCCTAAACATGAAGATCATCGGTGAGTTCGACAAGCAGAGCGCAAAGGACAACATCTATGCCGAGCTGACTGTGAGTTTCAACCCTGAGCACATGTACACGGAGGATGAAGAGGTTCTCAAATACCTCGGCCACTTCAACGTATATTCGATGAGCTTCACCGTGCCGGACGCGACCGATCTCACGGCGCTCAAGCAGCTCATGCTCAATAACAACTTCTCGGAGCCGACGGCGTACCGGCAAAACCGCTCCTTCGTCATCCTGCAGGACAAATCCTTCCTCGCCACTGTGAGCACGATCGAGCAGCAGATTGAGTACATCGGCGTGCTGTATCCGGTGCTGTACGGCCTGACCGCCCTTGTCGGGCTCGTCGCGGCATATCTGCTGGTGCTGAGCCGGAAGCGGGAGCTTGCCATCATGCGCGGCCTCGGCGCGAGCAGCGGCAAGGCTTTCATGAGCCTGTTTTTGGAGCAGGCGGCGCTGGGAATCAGCGGCTGCGCGCTGGGCTTGGGCGCGGCGGCCGCCCTCGGCAGGTGGAGCGCCCGTGGCGCGATGCTCGTCGGCATATTCGCTCTCTGCTGGTTTATCGGCTGCGCCGCGGCGGCAGCGGGGATGAACGGCCCGGCGGTGCTGGGCATACTTCGTGAGGAGGAATAAAAAACATGGCTATGCTTGAAGCGAACAATGTTTTCTACAGCTATAACTCAAAGCGCGGCACGGTGGATGCCCTGCTGGATGTCTCCTGCTCTTTTGAATACGGCTCAATCTACGCGCTCGTCGGGCGTTCCGGCAGCGGCAAAAGCACGCTTTTGTCCCTGCTCGCGGGGCTCGACCTGCCCTCCTCCGGCGAGGTGTGCTACAAGGGTCAGGCCACGACCGGCATGGACCTTGACGAGTACCGGCGGGAGGCCGCAGCCGTCATCTACCAGAACTTTTCGCTGTTTCCCCTGCTGACGGTCACGGAGAACATCATGTATCCGATGGAGCTCTGCGGCATCAGCGGCGCGCCCGCGCGCGACTCGGCATACGAGCTCGCGGCGAAGGTCTCACTGCCGGAATCGCTCATGGATCGCTTCCCGGGCATGATCAGCGGCGGTGAGCAGCAGCGCGTCGCGATCGCCCGCGCCCTGTCGATGGACAGAAAACTCATACTCGCCGACGAGCCGACCGGGAACCTCGACGGTGAAAACAGCGACGCGGTCATGGACGTTCTCACGCGGCTCGCGCATGAGGAGGGCTGCTGCGTCATCATCGCGACGCACGATCTCTCCGTTGTCGAGCGCTGCGACATCGTCTACAGGATGAGCGCGGGAAAGCTCAAAAAGGACTGAGAATAAGTAAAAGGGCAGGGCGAATATCGCCCTGCCCTTATGTTTTGCCCTATATATCGAGTGTTTTAAGATGCTCCGCAATCTCCCCAAATTTCATTGAGTTTGACGCCTTGACGAGCACCTTGTCGCCCCGCCGAAGCACCGTCGGCAGTGCGGAGATGAGCGCGCGCTTATCGGCATACCACTGCCCGCCCATGACGCGCGAGCGTTCGCCCGTCGTGAGAAGCTCGGCGCAATATCGCAGCGCAAGCTCGCCCGTTTCGCGGTGAAATGCCTCGCTGTCCGCACCGAGCTCAAGCATGTCGCCCAATATGCAGACGAACCTGCCGGGCAGATCCTGCGCGGAGGCGATCGCCATCGCGGCGGAGTCGGGGTTTGAGTTGTAGCAGTCGTCGATTATCGTGAGGCTCGGCGTTTTTATGACGCTCGCCCGCCTGCCGACAGGCGCATAGGCCGCGATGCCGCGGGTTATTTCCGCGTCCGTGAGCCCGAGCTCGGCTCCCACCGCCGCCGCGGCCAGCGCCGCATAGATAAGCTGCCGACCGTAGGCCGAAAGCCGCAGAGACAGCCGCCGCGAGCCGGGAAAGACAAGGTCAAAAGTCGTCTCGCCCTTCGCATTCACGGAAACGTTCCCGGCACGGATATCGTTGTGTTCAGCCAGTCCGTAGCTGATTTTTTTCTGCCGGCATTTTAGCTCGCGCAGGCGCTCATCGTCGCCGTTCACGATCACGAGGCCGCTCTCGGGCATCTGCGCCAGAAGCTCGCCCTTGGCGCGCAGAACGCCGTCGCGATCGCCCAGATGCTCCAGATGCGAGCGGGCAATGGCGGTGTAAACCGCGATATCAGGCCGCGCCATCTCGCCCAGCACTGTCATCTCCCCAAAGTGGGAGATGCCGAGCTCGACAACCGCGGCCTCGTGCTCCTCCGCTGCGCGAAACAGGGTCAGCGGAACGCCGATCTCATTATTATAGTTGCCCTCGGTCTTGAGAGTGTTAAAACGCCGGGACAGGACAGCGGCGAGCATTTCCTTCGTCGTGGTTTTGCCCACGCTGCCTGTGACGCCGACGACGGGGATTTGCAGCCGCCTGCGGCACTCGGCTGCAAGACTGCGCATCGCCGCCGGAACGTCAGGCACGAGGATGAGAGCGCGGCGCTCCCCTTCCGGCACGCGCTCGGCAAGGGCGCAGGGCGCGCCGCGATCCAGCGCGTCAGATATAAAATCGTGACCGTCGCTCCGCTCGCCGCGCAGGGCGCAGAACATGAGCCCGGCTGTGACCTCGCGGTTGTCGCGCACAGCGCCGAGCACCGGCGCGTCTGTGAGCGTGCCCACGAGCCTGCCGCCTGTCACCATCGCGATATCGCTGACCTTGAAATTAATCATCTGTATTTCTCCATCGATTCATCGATTATCCTCTGGCACAGCTGGGCGTAGCCTATGCCCACGGCGGCGGCCTCCTGCGGGACGAGACTGGTCGGCGTCATGCCCGGCAGGGTGTTAATTTCCAGAAACCAGAACTGCCCGTCTTCGTCATAGATGAAGTCCGCGCGCGAGTAGGCCGCAAGGCCCAGCGCCTCGAAAACCCTGATCGCCGCCGCGCAGACCCGCGCCTCGGCCTCCTCCGGTATCGGGGAGGGGCAGGTCTCCTGCGCCGCGCCGGGCTGATATTTGTTCCTGTAGTCGTAAAAGCCCGTCAGCGGGTGAATTTCAATGCTCGGCAGGGCGGTTTTTCCCAGTATGCCGACCTGAATCTCCCGGCCTTTTATGTATCGCTCCACCACCACTCTGCTGCTTTGGGTCGAGGCAAGCTTGAGCGCCGCGCGCAGCTCCGCCGCGCTGTGGGCAATCGATACGCCGATGCTCGAGCCGGAATCGTCAGGTTTTACGACGCAGGGAAGCGTCGTTTCCGCGCAGACGGCGTCGGTATCGAGCGAAGCGCCGTCATAAACCCGCCAGTCGGGCGTGAGAATGCCAAGGGGCGCGACCATGCGCTTCGTGAGGTCTTTTGCCATCGCGATCGCACTGCCGAGATAGCCGCTGCCGGTGTATTTTATGCCCAGCAGGTCGAGCGCTGCCTGCACCCTGCCGTCCTCACCGCTGCGCCCGTGCAGGGCGAGAAAGACGATGTCCGCCATGCGGCAGAGATCGAGCACGTACTCGCCGAACTGGCTGTCGCCCTTGAGTCTGCGGGATTTCCGCACAGCGTCCAGATCAGGCTCGGCCTCGTCAATGCCCGCAGTGCCCAGCGGCGCGGGGTTCGTGAACAGGAACTCAAGCGGCTGGTCGAGCCCCTCGAGCCCGAGGAACATATCGGCCAGAACCACCTGATGGCCCAGCCCTCTGAGCGCTGAGGCTATCTTAGTCCCGCTTGAGAGTGAGACATTGCGTTCGGGGGACAGCCCCCCGCACAGCACAACTATCCTCACGCCAACACCTCTTTCAAAATTATTCCTCTCATGATAACATAGTATAAGCGCGTTTTCAAAAGATATTTGCCCCCCCGACCCCCTTTTGGGGCAGGCGGAGGCTAAAAACAGGCGGGCGCGGTATTTGCAGTATTGAAGCGATATTTTGAATTGATATCCTTGAGATAATATGATATAATTTTGGACAGTGTTTTTTGGGAATTACCAACAGGAAAAGGGGTCGGTCAACAGATGAATTACGTTGTGGTGGATCTGGAGTGGAATCAGGCAATGAGCTCTAAGTCCCCCGTATTCAACAAGCTGCCTATACGTCTTCGCGGCGAGATTATCCAAATCGGTGCCGTGAGACTTTCTGAGGATATGAAGCCGGCGGATGAGTTTCAGATCGATGTGAAGCCCGTCTATTTTAAGCGCATGCACTACAAGGTCAAGAAGCTCACCGGCTTTGACAAGGAGCGCCTGTCGCATGGGGAAAGCTTTCCCGATGCCATGGAGAAATTTCGCGATTGGTGCGGCGAGGACGTCACCTTCCTCACCTGGGGCTACGACGACCAGGGCATCATGGAGCAGAATATCATCATCCACGACCTTGACTGGGACTGGATCGCGGGCTGGGTAAACCTTCAGCTCATTTATAACCTGCAAACAGACGGCGGCAAGAACCAGCGCTCGCTTGCCACCGCTATGGAAAATTTCGACATTGAGCAGACGCGCGTCGCGCACGACGCTCTCGGCGACGCATACAACACCGGGCTCGTCTGTGCAAAGCTCGACATGGTGGAGGGGCTCGCGCAGTACGCGGACGCTGTCAGCATCCTTGCCGCGCGCGCGCCTAAACAGGCGCGAAACAAGGACGAGGGACCCGAGCCGGTTGAGCATTTTGCGGCCTCGGACTTTGCCTCCAAGGGCGAAGCGCTCACAGACCCCGCCCTCGTCGCGCCCGCCTGCCCGAGCTGCGGCGGGAAATTAACCCTCGCCAAGTGGGTAAATCAGGGCGACGGACGGTATATGAGTATCGCCGACTGTGCGGAGCACGGCAAGTTTCTCGTGCGGATAAGGCTCAAGCGCGCCGTGGACGACAGCTATCTGGCAACGCGCCTCATCTATGTCGCGGACGAGGGTATGCAGGCTTTTTACACAGCCAAGGCGGCGCAGCCGCGGCGGAGAAACCGCTCGCGCAGCCGCAGAAAGAAAATTTCAAAATAACAGAGGTAAAAGCTTAAAATGAACATAGTTGTTATCGGTGCCGGAAGAATGGGTCTGACGCTCGCCGTGCGCCTGTCCGAGGAGGGTCACGATGTGACCGTCGTGGACACGGACGATGACTGCCTTGCCGAAATATCAAACTCCGCGGACGTCATGACCCTGCACGGCAACGGCGCGGACCACACCGTGCTCACCGACGCCGGCGTCTCGGAGGCTGATCTGCTCATCGCCGTCACGAGCAATGACGCGGTCAACATGCTCTGCTGTCTGACGGGGAAAAAGCTCGGCGTTCCAAACGCCGTGGCGCGCGTGCGGACGATGGAATATTATCGGCAGATGGTCTTCTTGAAGGACGAGCTCGGCCTGTCGCTGGTGCTCAATCCCGAGCTTGCCACCGCCGCTGAAATTTCGCGCATCCTCCGCTTCCCCTCCGCCGCGAATGTGGAGTCCTTTGCCAAGGGCCGCGCCGAGATGGTGCAGTTTACCGTCGCCGCGGAGTCTCCCCTTTGCGGCATGCAGCTGATGGAGCTCGGCGGGCGTTTCACCGCCGGCATACTCATCTGCGCGGTGGAGCACGGCGGCAGTGTGATAATACCCAAGGGCGATTATATGCCCACTGCTGGCGATGTTTTGCATGTCGTCGGCGCTCCGGCAAGCATGTCGGCTTTTTTCAAGTCACTGGGCATCTACAAGCGCAGTGTGAAAAACGTCATCCTGCTCGGCGGGGGTCGCATCTCGCTGTATCTCGGTCGGGAGCTTCTCGCCGCGGGCATAAGGGTCAAGATTATCGAGCGGGACGCGCTCCACTGCGATATTATTAAAGAGATCCTGCCCAAGGCCGATGTCATGCTCGGCGACGGCACAAATCCCCGGGTTCTGGAGGAGGAGGGCATCCGCACAGCGGACGCCTTTGTCGCGCTCACGGGCAGTGATCAGGACAACATCATCACCTCCATGTTCGCGATGAAATCGGGCGCGGGCAAGGTCATTGTGAAGGTAAACGACGATTATTACAGGCGCATGGTCGATTCCAGCGGCATGGACAGCTTCGTGACGCCGAAGAACATCGCCTCCGACAATATAATACAGTACGTCCGCGCTATGCAGAACTCCCTGTCCGCCAGCGGCATCGAGTCCCTGCACGAGATTGCGGGCGGCAAGGCCGAGGCGCTGGAGTTTGCGATCAGCGGGGGTGCGGAATATCTGGGCATACCGCTCAAGGAACTCAAAATCCGCAAGGACACCCTGCTCGCCGCCATCATACGCGGCAACCAGTGCATAATCCCCGGCGGTGACGATGTTCTGGAGTTTGACGACAACGTCATCGCTGTCACCACCAAATTCGGAATGCAGCGCTTTGAAGATATATTTGAGGAATAAAACCAAATGAATTATCGGATGATTGCCAAAATACTCGGACGTGTCATGGGTGTCGAGTCCCTGCTCATGCTCCCGCCCATCGCCGCCGCACTGTATTACGGCGAGCCTGTCTACTGCTTTGTTGCCACGATGGCGATTGCCGCGGCGCTTGCGCTCGGCCTCTCGCTCGTAAAGCCAAAACACCCCGACATACTTGCCCGCGAGGGCTTTGTCAGCGTCGCCCTGTCATGGATTCTCATGTCACTGGTCGGCGCACTGCCTTTTGTTTTCTCGGGCGAAATTCCGAGCTATTTCGATGCCTTTTTCGAGATTGTCTCCGGCTTCACCACGACCGGAGCGTCAATCCACCCGAACGCGGAGGAGCTCAGCCACGGCCTGCTTTTGTGGCGTGCGCTGTCGCAGTGGATCGGCGGCATGGGCGTTCTGGTATTCATCATGGCGGTTCTGCCGCTGTCTGAGGAGCGCAGCATGCACATCATGCGCGCGGAGGTTCCCGGTCCGCAGTTTGGAAAGCTGGTGCCGAAGATACGGCAGAGCTCCGCCATCACATACATCATCTATGTCGGGCTGACGGTCCTGCTCGTCGTGCTCCTGCTTCTGGGCAAGATGCCTTTTTTCGATTCAATAACGCACGCGATGTCAACCGCGGGCACAGGCGGCTTCGGCATAAAGCTCGCCTCCGTGGGCTATTACGACAGCGCGTATATCGAGATTGTCATCGGCGTTTTCATGCTGCTCTTCGGCGTGAACTTCAGCATCTATTTTCTCATCATCATGCGAAAATTCAAGGCCGCCTTCACGAATACGGAGCTTTTATGCTACCTCGGCATCGCCGCCTTCGCCACCGTGACGATCGCGCTGAACATCTCCGGAATGTACAAGGGCTTCGGCACCTCACTGAGGTATTCCTTCTTTCAGGTCTCGTCTTTAATGACCACAACGGGCTTTGCGACGACGAACTTTGATCTGTGGCCGAGCTACTCGAAGGTCATGCTCGTGATTTTGATGTTCATCGGCGCGTCGGCGGGCAGCACCGCCGGCGGCATGAAGGTCTCGCGCCTCGTCATCCTCGCCCGCGCCGCGCATCAGGAGGTCGGCAAGATGCTAAACCCGCGCAAGACCATCTCCGTGCGCATCGACGGGCATACCGTGGACGCGACCACCATCCGCTACACGCTGGTGTTCCTCTCGCTGTTCATGGTGACGACGCTGCTCTCCACGCTCATCGTCTCGCTGGACGGTTTTGACCTTGTGAGCAGCTTCACGGCGGTGTTGTCCTGCATCTCGAACGTCGGCCCCGGCCTCGGCCTCGTGGGTCCTAACGGCAACTTTGCCATGTTCTCCGATCTTTCAAAGGTCACGCTCTCGCTCACGATGCTAATAGGCAGGCTGGAAATTTTCCCGATGCTCATCCTGTGCATGCCCTCGACCTGGAGAAAGCACTGATAAAAGAAGTAAAAGCTGCACCCTTTTGGGTGCAGCTTTTTTTATCTCTTGACTTGATATTTAATGTTCAGCCGACTATGTTCACAAGTCCTTCGCCCTTCATCTCGCGCAGGATATTGTCGTAGCCGATGGCAAAACAGCGGATGACGGTCTCGCGCGTCGCGGCGCCCAGGTGCGAGGTGGTTATGACCTTCTCCATCTTGACGAGGGGGTCGTTCGGGTCCAGCGGCTCTTTTTCCCAGGTGTCAATGGCAGCGCCCCAGATTTCGCCGCGCTCGAGCGCGTCCACCAGCGCGTCGTTATCGATGACCGCGCCTCTGGATTCGTTGACGATGATGGCGTTTTTCTTCATCATCTTAAACTGCGCCTCGCCGATCATGCCGCGGGTCTGCGGGGTCAGCGGGCAGTGCAGACACACGACGTCGGCCTCGCGCAAGAGCTCGTCCTGCGTGACGTACCGGCAGTCGAGTTTTTCCTCCAGCTCCAGCGGCATGCGGTAGGGATCGCTGTAGATAAAGCGGCAGTCCCAGCCCTGCAGGCGCTTCATGACCTCGCGTCCGATTGCGCCGCCGCCGATGATGCCGATGGTCTTGTCGCGCAGTTCATACTGGTCGTGCCGCCAGGTCCAGCTGTGCCACTCGCCCTTTTTGCAGAGCATATCGACCTGACTGAGTCTGCGCAGGCAGGCCAGCATCAGTGCGACGGTGAACTCCGCCGTGGTCGTCGCGTTCTCGCCCGCGGAGTTGCAGACGGGGATGCCCATTTCACCGGCATAGTCGACGTCGACGTGGTTGTAGCCGGTTGCGGGCACGTGGATGAGCCTCAAGTTTTTCGCGCGGTCAATGGCGGCCTTGTCAATCTTGCAGATGGAGGCGAGGATGTAGTTTGCGTCCTCAAAATCGCCTTTTTTGCCATTTTTAACGGGATGCAGGAAACGAAGCTCAAGCTCCGCCGGGCACAGCTCCATTATAAGAGTCTCCATACCCTCGGTGGGCAGCTTTTCGCAATACAAAACAACATTATTACTCATTTTACTACTCTCCCTGTAATTATATTTTCAGTCCAAAACCGGCTCGACCGTCTTGAGCCTGCCGCCGAGCCGCGCGTTCACCTGCTCGACATACTCCACGATCTGACCCATAGTCTTTCCGACGAACACGCCAGCGCCCTCCAGCGCCTCGATCTTCGACTGCGCAGTGCCGGACGATCCGGAGACGATCGCGCCCGCGTGCCCCATCTTCGTGCCTGCCGGTGCGTTCGCGCCGGCAATAAAGGCCGCGACCGGCTTTTTGAAGCCTGTGCGCTTTATGTATTCCGCCGCCATCTCCTCGCCCGAGCCGCCGATCTCGCCGATCAGCACCAGAATGTCGGTCTCGGGGTCGTCCGCGAAGCGCTCCATCGCCTCGGCATGTGTCATGCCGATTATCTGGTCGCCGCCGATGCCGATGCAGCTGGACTGACCGAAGCCGCGGAAGCTCAGGTTTGACGCCATCTCATGCGTCAGAGTTCCACTGCGGGAAATTACGCCGATGCGACCCGGCTTGTAGATATACGAGGGCATGACGCCGACCTTCGATTTCCCGGGTGATATCACGCCGATCGTGTTCGGCCCCACGACCTGCACGCCCTTCTCCCGCGCCGCGTCCACGATTTTCAGTATATCATGCGTAGGCGTAAATTCGGTAATGATCACCACGAGCGGGATGCACGACTCGACCGATTCCATGCCCGAGGAGAGCACGAACTTCGGCGGGACCAGCACAAGACTCGCGTTTATCTCCGGATGCGCCGCTTTGGCCTCCGCTACAGTATTATAAACCGGAACGCCCTCGACTATTTCGCCGCCCTTGCCGGGGCTGACTCCGGCGCAGACCACAGCGCCGGACTCGATAAGCCTTGCAGTGTGATATCGCCCCTGCTTGCCGGTTATGCCCTGTATGACAATGCGGCTGTCTTCATTGACCAAAACACTCATTATGCGCCCTCCCTTTCGAGCAGCTGCTTCACCGCGTCGTCGGTCGTGCCGTATCTCGTTTGCAGACAGCCGGCCTGCTCAAACAGCTTCCAGCCCGCCTCCTGCCCGTGTCCGCGGCTTTTTACGACGACGGGCTTTGCAGTTTTGCTGTCGCGCATCGCGCCGACTATGCCCTGCGCCATCGTCTCGCAGTTATTGATGCCGCCGAAGATGTTCACGAGTATCGAGTCTATCTTCGGGTTCTCGATGAGAAGCTTCATCGCGGCGTAGGTCTTTTCCGCCGTCACGCCGCCGCCGAGATCCAGGAAGTTAAACGGCCGCCCGCCATAAAATTTTATCGTATCCACCGTCGCCATGCCGATGCCCGCGCCGCCCGCCATGAGACCGATGTTCCCTTCCGCGTCCAGCTCGACATAGGCAAGCCCGGCCCGCTCCGCCTCGCGCACTGCAGCGCTTTCGCTCTGCTCCTCGCCCCGGCGGGGGATCATCGTGCAGTCCGCCTGACGATACAGGGCGTTGTCGTCGATGACGAGCTTTGCGTCCGCGGCCTCAAGCCGCCCCTCGCCGTCTACAACAAGGGGATTTATCTCAACCGTCGTCGCGTCCAGCTCGAAAAAGAGCTTCGTGAGCTTTTGCGCGATGTCCAGAAGCTGGGACATAATGTCCTCACTCAGGCCGAACACCGCCGCCGCGGTTTTAAAGCGCTCCGGGTTGAAGCCGCGGGTCACGTCCAGACGCAGGAGCTTTTCGGGGCTTGTCGCCGCCAGCTCCTCAATATCCATGCCGCCGTAGGTGGTGAAGAGCATGAGCGCCTGCCGGTTCACGGTGTCGAGCGTTATGCCGAGGTAAAATTCCTGCGCTATCGTCAGCATGGGGCTCACCATGACCGCCTCGACGGGCTTGTCGCCTATGACGAGCGCGGAGATTGCCGCAGCAAACTCGCGAAGCTCGGCCTTATTCTTCGGAAACTTCACGCCGCCGGCCTTGCCGCGCTTTCCGGAGAGCACCTGAGCCTTCAGGACACAGGGAAACTCGATGCTGTCTATATTCGTGTCATCGCCCAGCAGAAAGCCGACCTTGGTCGGGATGCCGAAGCGTTCAAACTGTGCCTTGCCCTCTATTTCATGAAAATCCACTTACTGCCTTCCCTTCTCATAGCCGAGCTCCAGAGCCTTTAGGTTCATCTCCACTATTTTGGGGTTCATGACGGCTCTGATGGCGGCTTTTGCGTCGTCCAGGCTGATATCGCCGTGCTTTGCGACCAGATAGCCCATCATCACGATGTTGGTGCAGACCGCGCCGTAGCTCTCCTCCGCGTATCTCGTGGCGGGGAACATGAAAACCTCCTTGCCGACCACGTTTTTCACGTCCTCCTGAGTTATGAAGGTGCTGTCCACGTAGACCGAGGTGTCGGGGTTCAAGTCGCCGGAGAACTTGTCGAAGCTCTGCTTGTTGAAGGCGACGAAGGTGTCGATGACGTCGGCCTTCACATAGTCTATGCGCTCGTCCGAGACGACGAGCTCTGCCTTGCAAGCCCCGCCGCGGGCGGCAGGGCCGTAGCTCTGGGTCTGTGCCACTTCAAAATTTTTCTGCACGCCATAGGCGTTTGCCAGAAGCACCGCCAGAGAGATCACTCCCTGTCCGCCGGAGCCTCCAAATCTAAAATCCTTGCGCATTTTCTCCTCCTCCTTATTCCTTCGTGACCTGAATGCAGACGTCCGGGCACATGCGCTCGCACATGTGGCAGGCGATGCAGGCGTCGGGGTTCTTGGCATAGGGCATGAGATAGCCGCCCGAGCTGCGCTCCTCGCCTATCGCCAGAACGTCCTTTTTGCAGGCGCGAATGCACAGCGCACAGCCCTTGCACCATTTGGAATCAATGCTTATCTTCATTTTCTCGCCGCCTCCTTCTTCTGAGCCTGAACCTCACACAGCTCCTCTACGCCCTTGTCGGCACAGAGTATCCCGAGGCCGATCTTGCCGTCTGCCGCCTCGGTCTCGCCGGGCTTCAAGAGGCAAACCTGCTCATCATACCAGTCGTACATCTGCTCGGGGGTCTTGAAGTTAAATATGTTCCGTCCCGCCGTCGTCGGGCAGGGGGATAAAACCTCGATGAAGGAAAAGCCTTTGTGCTTTATGCCCTCCTCGATCGCCCTCTGCAGCTGGATGGGGTGGGTCGCGCTGCAACGCGCGTAATAGGTCGCGCCAGCGCCCTTCACCAGCGCATACATGTCAAAGGGGTGCTCCTCGTTGCCGAGGGGCGAGGTCTTGGTCGTCGCGCCGAAGGGGGTCGTGGGCGCGCGCTGACCGCCGGTCATGCCGTATATGTAGTTGCTCATCATGATGACCGTGATGTCCACATTGCGCTTCGCCGCGTGAATAAGATGGTTGCCGCCGATGCCGGCGCAGTCGCCGTCGCCGCTGAACACCACGACGGTCTTGTCAGGGTTGACAGCCTTGAGCCCCTCGGCCTGCGGCAGGGCCCTGCCGTGTATCGTGTGCAGGCAGTCAAAGTTCAGGTAAACAGGAGCCCAGGAGGAGCAGCCGATGCCGCTCACGCAGGCCATTTCGTTTTGCTGTATGCCCAGCTTGTCAATGGCTCTTATAAAGCTGTTCACGACAATGCCGTGACCGCAGCCGGGGCAGAATATAAAGGGAAGTGTTTCCTTCCTGATGTACTTTTCAGCTATGTCATTCATTTTCATTACACCTCGACAATCTTTGCGTATATGGTCTTGGGGTTCGGGAACGCGCCGCCGATGGACGAAAAGCCCTCCACCCTCTCGCGGCCGACAAGGCGCTCAATCTCGCGCACGTACTGACCCACGTTCATCTCGGGGACGATCACGCGCTTTGCCCCGGCGGAAGCCGCCAGAATCTCTTTTTCCGGCACAGGCCAAACCGTGTTGAGCTTGAGCATTCCGACCTTTTTGCCCTCACTCCTCGCGCGGCTCACAGCGGAGAGCGCACTGCGGCTCACGGAGCCGTAGGCGATGAGAACCGTCTCGGCATCGTCCAGATAAAACTCCTCCACGGAGGTGATATCGTCAATATTGTCGAGTATCTTGTCGCAGTAGTGCTCGATGGCGGCAGAGCAGATGGCGTAATCCGTGCCCGCGCGCACGCCGCGCGAGTCATGGAGCTGACCGTCGACCAAGACGTTGTGACCTTCGAAAAAGCGGATGCGCGGTGGGATATTATTCTCGTCCGGCTTGTAGTACTCGACGCATTTGCCCTGGAACTTATCGTCAAATATCTCGATCGTCTCGGGAACGACGAATTTCTCGCGCGTGTGACCGACAGTCTCGTCTGACAGGACGATGACCGGCACGCGGTACTTGTCGGCAAGGTTAAAGGCGCGGACGGTGAAGTCAAACGCCTCCTGAACCGACGAGGGCGTCAGCGCGATGATCTCATAGTCGCCGTGCCCGCCGTAGCGCGCCTGCATGACCGCGTCCTGCGCGGTGCAGGTCGGCTGACCGGTGGACGGCCCGCCGCGCATGACGTTTATGACCACCAGCGGCGTCTCTGTAACGGCGGCGTAGCCCATCGCCTCAAGCATCAGCGTGTAGCCCGGGCCGCTTGTCGCGGTCATCGCCCTCGCGCCGCCCCAGCTCGCGCCGATTACCGCGTTTATGGACGCAAGCTCGTCCTCCATCTGCATGAACACGCCGCCCTCAGCGAACATTTTAGACGACAGGTATTCCGGTATCTCGGTCGCCGGTGTTATGGGATAGCCTGCCATGAACCTGCAATCCGCGGCCAGCGCGCCAAGCGCACAGGCCTCGTTGCCCTGCATGAGCTTGTTGCCGTGATCGGCAAGTTTTTTGATTCTCATTAGCTTAACCTCGATTTCGTTTGTAAATAAAAAGGCCGGCAAAATCAGCTGAGCATGGCTTCCGCATAGGGCCGGAGACACCGTACATTTGCTGACTTTGCCGGAAGCATATGCCTTTTGTCAGACGGGATTGCGCCTGACCGGTATATGCACTGCAAGATCTATTCTCTATCTATAAAAACGCTTTTTCTCTGTGTGCCGCGCCTTTAAACATTTGAAAGCACCCCGAATGCCGGCCAGTACTTCACGCAGACCCAGCCCACAATGCTCACGCCGAGTATCGCCAGCACGCTGTTCAGGATTCCCTTTTTGAACATGTATTTCGGATTGAGTCCGTAGCCTATGGGAATTGCCCTGATCGACGTCGGCAGTGTGTACGAGAGGTTGTAGGACGCCGTCGCTATCCACACGTAGGGGATCACCGGCAGGTCCAGACCCTGCGCAATGCCGATTATTATCGGGATCGTCACCGCGGCGCAGGCCGTGTTATTTATGATATCCGACAGGACGACGTTGAAGGTGACTATCATAAGGATGAGCAAGAACTCATTTTGAATATTGATCTTCGAGACCAGATCTGCAAACATCTGTGCCGCGCCGCTTCCGTTTACTATGGCACCCAGCGCGGTTCCCCCCGCAAACAGGAAGAAAAGCCCCCACATCATGTTTTTCTCGGCTTTTTCCCAGGTAATGATCGCTTCGTTCTTCTCGTCTTTTATGAAGAACATCAAAAGACCCAGGGTCAAAAACACGTAGCCCGGTCTCAGGTCGGGCAGATATGCCTGATACAGCTGGCGCGTAAAGGCAAGGATCGAGGCCAGGATAAAGGCCGCGAGCGAGAGCTTTTCCGCACGGCTTATCGGCGGCATGCTCTTGTACATGTGGCGGAAGTACTCCTTCGAGCCCTCCAGGGTCTTCTGCTCAAATTTCGACAGCAGCAGCACCAGCAGTGTCAGCAGTGTGACCACCAGCCCGAAGGGGAACAGCTGGACGACCCAGTCGGTGTACAAAAACTCCGCCCCCGTGAGCTCCCCGATGTAGGAAATCGTCACAAGGTTCATCGCACCGCCCAGGGGCGTGAGCATTCCGCCGTTGTTGGCGCCCCAGACAATCGCCAGAAGCACCGGCGGCGCGACCTTGCTCTTAGCGAGGTCGCCCTCGTTCACAAATCTTAGCATGGACATCGCGATCGAGCAGAGGATCGCTGCGACGACCGTGTTCGGCAGGAAGGCCGACAGGAAGGTCGAGCCCAGAAACCAGACCACAATCTGCTGCTTTACCGAGGTGCCGACAAGGCTCAGACCCATTGCGGCGATGCGCTTGTCAACGCCCGTAGCCTCCCAGGCGAGGCTGATTATGTTCGCACCGGCGAGAAGAAATACCAGCTCCGCAGAGTAGCTGTTTACTATAGTGCTCATGTTGGTGAGCGAGAATATTGCGTTTACGACCACCGGCAGGAAGGCTGTGATCGCCGGATTCACCGGCATTGTCACCCACCAGACCGACATCCAAAGCACCGTGCCTATTGCCAGCCGTGCCTTTTCCTCAATGCCGCCAAACGGGATAAGTGTTGCCAGAAAAAGTGCAGGGCCGAGTAGCAGACATATTAGTTTTGATCGTTTAATTTCTTCTACCCCCTTTTATAAGCAATCTACACCATGTGTGTTCAGGCTCAGAAATTACAGGATTCCGATTATCGGGAACCAGACAAGCACGCTGAATATCAGGCCGATTACTATCAGGATCGCGATCGGGATCGCGCCCTTGAGCTCCTGCGCGACAGTGAATCTGCCTGTGGCATAGAAAATGAGGTTCGGTGCGCTGTTAAACGGCAGGAAGAACGCGCCGGCGGAGATCGCCATGACGGTCAGCAGACCCATGGTGTAAACATCGAAGCCGAGAGCCGCCGCCATCGTCATGCTGACAGGCACTATTACAGCCGTCATCGCGTTCATGCCCGCAAATATTATGTGCAGGAAAACAACAAATGCCAGCCATATGATGAGAAAAGTGGTCGTGCTCATGTTCGTGAATAAGGTGTTGTTGGTGAAAGCGATATCGACAATCCACTGGAAGCCGCCGACCTTGTTGACGCAGGTGGCAAGGGACATGGCAAAGCCGAGCTGGAGGAAAGCAGGCCAGGCAAAGTTTACGTTGATCTGCTTGAAGTTGCACACGCCGATGCCCGGGCAGAGGTACAGGAACACCGTGACGAACACCACAAAGTTCGGCGAAACGCCGTGCCACTTGTTGGTGCAGAACGCGAGGAGAGTCAGCAGGAAATATCCCGCGGCCTTCTTCTCGTTCGTGGACATCGGGCCCATGGCCTTGAGCTTGTCCTTGGCGAATGTTATGTCAACCGCATTGCTCCCCTTGTTTCCCTGACCGAACATCTTGTGGCAGAACCAGGGGATAAAGATGAGTATGAGCGTTGCGGGGATAAACGTCGCCTGGAGCCAGCCGAGCCAGGAAATGCTCTTTCCGGTCATTTCCGTCACGAGCGCCATGCCGATTGCGTTTGCGCCGACGGCGGTGTAGAACAGCCAGGTGTTGGTGGTGTTGGTGTAGAGGTTCGAGAGCATAATGGCAGCGCCGCCGTTATCCTCCCCCGCTTTGTAGCCCATGCCCTCGCAGATGCTGTCGCACATCGGGCTCATGACAGCGCCGCGGGCGGTGTTTGAGGGAATCATCAGGGACAGAACCGTGTTGGCTATGTTCGTGGCGTAATTTGCGCGCAGTTCGGTTTTTCCCATCTTCACGAGTATCCAATATGCCACCCGCTCACCAAAGCCGGTGGTTTGGATTGCCGCGCCGATGAAGCCCGCCCAAAGGCAGAGCCACCAGCCGGTATTGCTGAATCCGGAGACCACGTTCGCGTTCTGACCGAAGAATATGGCCAAAATCGCGGCCGAAATTATGCCGATCAGGTATTCGGGAATCGGCCTGACAATCCACATGAGCACTGCCCAAATGAAAATAATCATGACACCCTTCCCCGGTGCCTCAAGCCCTTCAAACGGCACAAACGCCAAAAGGATGCACAAGGCAGTCACTATTGCCGCCGCTATGAGTCTGCGGTTCTCAGTTTTTTTCATTCTAACACTCCTTCTCTCTTTTCTGTGCACGTACCCAAATCCGGCTCCAAGCCAGTTGTTTTCGGGGCTGCCAAACCGACCTTCTTTGTGTTTCCCTTCCAAAAAAAACAAAAAGACCAACTACAATAAAAATTGCAGTTGGTCTTGAAAAGTCGATACCATCTCTGGAAGGAGATGCTGACAGTCAAACAACTAATAATATTAACTTGGTGCCCTTGTGGTTTAAAACTAACACAATTTCTGCTCATTAGTCAAGAGTTTGTGTGTCATTGTATGAAAAATCGCCTTTACACACGAATATTTGCATCAGTAAATGTGCAATTCGACGGTTTTAGACAGGAATCATCGTTATTATTTTTGCATAACGTCCGTATCTCCGCTCAGATAGCCATTATATTTGGACATGTATTCCAAATAATTCCTGCGGATATCGCCAAGTGCCTTGATGAGCGACTTCGACGCGTTGCCCTGATGCCGGAAGGTGACTTCCTCGACCATGGCGTCAAAATCATCGACTATCCCTTTTCCGATAAAATAGCTTCGCACCATGCTTACGGCGAGCTCCGAGAGCAGTGTAACGGAAACGCCTTCAACCTTGCCGGTTTCGAGCTGAATTTTGAGTCCGAGCGTCAACATCCCGTTGACAGCGGTGGTGGCGAGGGCCGAGGGCAGCTTGGCGTAGCCGCAGAAATATGCGGTTTCATACTTCAACATGATTCCTTCCTCCTTACTCATAAATTTTTCACAGTCAGTATTCTATTTTTCCAGCTTGAAATACTCTCTTGTCGTGTCCGCATCGCGCAGAATCTGCGCGCGCAGCTCGTCAACACCCGCAAACCTGCACTCATCACGGATGAAATCGTGAAACTCCACGCGAACCCTGTGGTCATAGAGATCGCCCTCGAAATCAAGAATATAGCTCTCAACCGAGACGCGGTCGCCGCCGGAGACCGTCGGCCGCACGCCGATGTTCGTCACCGCCATATGCTCCGAGCCGTTGTCCAGAAACACCTTCGCGGCATACACGCCGTGGCGGGGAACGACGACTCCGCCCTCGAAGCGCATGTTGATCGTCGGCGTTCCGAGCTTCACACCGAGCTGAAAACCGTAATGCACGGTGTCAATCAGCGAATGCGGATGACCCAGAAGCTCGTTTACTTTTTTCATATCGCCCGACTCGATAAGCTGTCTTATGCGTGTCGAGCTCACAACCTCGCCGTCAATTTTGACCGCGGGGATGACGTCACAGCCAAGCCCGTGCTCCGCGCAGTATTCGGCAAGGCGGTCTGCCCTGCCCTCGCCCTTCTGCCCGAAGGTGAAATCGTGCCCCACCACAAAATGGCAGGCGTGCAGCTCGTCTATGAGCGATGCGACAAATTCCCTCCAGGGCATGTTCATGATCCGGCGGTTAAAATGCAGGAAAATCACGTTCTCTATGCCAAAAATGCGCCGAATGATATCCGCGCGTCCCTCCGGCGAGTTTATAAGCGGAACCTCCGCCCCGCTGACCAGCGTATCCGGATGCACATCAAAGGTCATGACCGACGGCACCAGCCCCAGCTCGTCCGCCCGCGCCTTCGTCATGCGCATAAGCGCCGCGTGTCCCACATGCAGTCCATCGAAAAAACCCAGGGCAATTACTCTCTTTTTATCCTTCATCTCTATACCTCGAAGAAACTCTTTATAGTTGACATAACACCCGACGCTACCTGTCCGAGCATGAGGAAAGTCCCTTCCTCGGCGTAGACCCTGTATTCACCGTCGGGCGCGTTGATATCGAAATCCGCGCCGACACGGACGCGACCCTCCGCCCACTTATCCACGTACAGCGCGGGCTGCGACTCAAACAGCGTATCCACCGGCAGCAGAAATTTCTCCACTCCCCCGCTTTGAAGCTCCGCAAGGCTGTGGGCATCGGCAAGCTTGAACTTGCCGGCGCGTGTGCGGCGCAGTGCGGACATACAGGCGCCACAGCCCAGCGCGTCGCCGATGTCGGCGCAGAGGCTGCGGATATATGTACCCTTGGAGCAGCTGATGTCTAAAAGGAAATCGCGCCCGGACTCGCCGCTGCACTCCAGCTCAAATATCGTCACGCGTCGGGCTTTGCGCTCGACCTCGCCTCCCGCGCGGGCAATCTCGTAGAGCTTTTTGCCGTTTATCTTTATGGCTGAATACATCGGCGGCACTTGCTCAAGCTCGCCGCGAAACCGCGGCAGCACGCCCTCCAGCTCCTCGCGGCGGACGCTGGTCTGGGTCTCGGAGAGAACCCTGCCCGTCGTATCGAGTGTGTCGGTGACAAGTCCCGGGCGCAGGGCGGCGCGATAAGCCTTCTCCTGCGACTCGGCAAACTCGACAGCGCGCGTCGCGCGACCGATGAAAACGACGAGCAGTCCCGTCGCCATCGGGTCGAGCGTGCCGGAGTGGCCGATGCGTTTTATACGCGTGATGCCGCGCAGCTTTGCCACGACATCGTGGCTTGTCCAGCCCGCGGGTTTATCCACAAGCAAAATCCCGTTCATGCTTCCGGCCATTTTTCGTCGATTGCCGCGAGCACACGGCGCAGCGCCTCCTCCGGCGGGCAGTAAAGCGTGCAGCCTGCCGCCATGGCGTGTCCCCCGCCGTCAAAGACGGCGCAGATCTCCGAGACGTTGACCTCCGGCTTCGAGCGCAGTGAAATTTTGCACTCGTCGTCGGTCATTTCCCTTATCGTCACGCTGACAACGGAGCCCTCGGCACGTCCGGCAAGACCGGAGAGATCCTCACAATCGGCCTCGCGCGCGCCGCAGTCGGCGATCATTTCCCGCGTTATCAGAGCGGCGCTTATCTTGCCGCCGCGAAAATACTGCAATTTGGAGAGAATTTCGCCCTCAAGCGCCATCCTCGCGCGCGTCATGGTGCGGAAGATGAGAATATTAATCTTGCTGTTGTCAGCGCCGTATTCGATGAGCTCCGCCGCCGCGCGCAGTGTCGCGGCGTTCGTGTTGGAGTACTGAAAACAGCCCGTGTCCGTGCTGACTGCGATGTATAAAAGCTCCGCCTCCTCCGGCGTCAGGTCGCCGCAGAGGCATTTTATTATCTCCAGCACCAGCTCGCCGCAGGCGGAGCAGTCCATGAGACAGAGCTTCTCGGCAAAGCGCGTGTTCGACTTGTGGTGGTCGATGGCAAGGTCGATCCTCTCCGGCATGCCCGCGGGCAGAAGCTGCGCGTCTGCCACATCGACCGACACGGCATAAGACGCAAACAATCCTTCCGGCGCCAGATAGTGCGCGACGAAAGGCTCATAGGTTTCCGTTATTTCGGGGTTATTAAAGCAAAACGCTCTCTTGCCGATGCGGCGCAGGGCAGAACACAGCGCGGCGCCGCTGCCGAGTGTATCTCCGTCAGGGCGCCTGTGGCTTATTATTAAAAAATCGTCATGCTCACGCAGATGGCGGGCACATTCACTTGCTGTCATCATCGACTCCGTCCTCACTGTCCCCGGGTATGACAAGCCTTTCGATGATGCCGCTTATGTGTGCGCCATATTTCATCGAATGATCCAATTCGAAAACGAGCTCGGGCGTATAGCGCAGGGAAAGTGACTGGCCCAGCTCGTGCCTGAGCCAGCCGGACGAGGATTTGAGGCCCTTGAAGAAGCGCTTCTCGTCCAGCTCGCCATACACTGAGAGCCAAATTTTAGCGTAACGCAGGTCACCGGTCGTCTCCACACGGGTGACGCTTATCATCCCCTGATTCACGCGGGGATCCTTTATCTGGCGGAGCTTATCCGACAGCACACGCTGTATGTCGTCGTTCGTCCGCCCGATACGGTTAGATTTTGTAGCCAAATTTATACCTCAATCTGCCTCATAACGAAGGCTTCAATTATATCGCCCTCACGCTCATCGTTGTAGCGTTCAATCTGGATTCCGCACTCGTAGCCGGTTGCGACTTCCTTCACGTCGTCCTTGAAGCGGCGCAGTGACGCCATGTCGCCCTCAAAAAGAACGATTCCGTCGCGCACAAGGCGAACCTTACAGCCACGCTGGATTTTTCCGTCGTGGACATAGCAGCCGCAGATGGTGCCGAGCTTGGAGACCTTGTAGAGCTGGCGAACCTCGGCGTGGCCGATTATTACCTCCTCGTACTTAGGCGCAAGCATGCCCTTCATGGCGGCTTCGATCTCGTTTATGCAGTCGTAGATGACGCGGTACATGCGCATCTCGACTCCGGCTCTGGCAGCGCTGTCGCGCGCCACGTTGTCGGGTCTGACGTTGAAGCCGACGATAAGCGCACCGGAGGTGGCAGCCAGCATGACATCGGACTCGGAAATTGCGCCGACTGCGGCATGGATGACCTTGACGCGGACCTCCTCGTTGCCGAGCTTCTCAAGCGAGACCTTGACAGCCTCGGCGCTGCCCTGCACGTCGGCCTTGACGATGATGTTGAAGTCCTTGATCTCGCCCTGCTGAATGCGCGCAAACAGATCCTCAAGCGTGACCTTTTTGGCGACGCCCAGAGTCTGCTCCTTGGCCTGAGTCTTGCGCTCATCGACAAGCTCGCGGGCCATGCGCTCGTCAGCAACGGCGTTGAAGGTGTCGCCCGCTCCCGGAACCTCGTTCATACCGGCAATCTCAACCGGCACGGAGGGACCCGCGGAGGTGACGCGCTCACCCTTGTCGTTTATCATCGTGCGGACGCGGCCGACAGCCGTTCCGGCGATGATGATATCGCTCTGACTCAGGGTTCCGTTCTGCACAAGAACCGTCATGATCGGGCCGCGGCCCTTGTCAAGACGCGCCTCGATGACGATGCCCTTCGCAGCGCGCCCGGGGTTTGCCTTAAGCTCCTGCATCTCCGCCACGAGGACGAGATTTTCGAGCAGGTTGTCGATGCCCTCGCCGGTCTTGGCGGAAATCTCGCATATGATCGTCTCGCCGCCCCACTCCTCACTGACAAGCTCGTGCTCGGTGAGCTGCTGCTTGATGCGGTCGGGGTTTGCGCCGGGAACGTCCATCTTGTTTATCGCGACGACGATGGGGATTCCGGCGGCCTTGGCGTGGTTGATGGATTCAACCGTCTGCGGCATGATTCCGTCGTTTGCCGCGACAACCAGGATTGCGATATCGGTTGCCGACGCACCGCGGGCACGCATGGAGGTGAATGCCTCATGTCCCGGTGTGTCCAGGAAGGTTATGGGGCTGCCGTTGATGTCAACGGTGTATGCGCCGATGTGCTGGGTGATGCCGCCGGCCTCGCCGGAGGCGACCTTGGCGCTTCTGATCCTGTCGAGCAGGCTGGTCTTGCCGTGGTCAACGTGACCCATGACGACGACGACAGGTGCCCTGGACTCAAGCTCCTCCGCCTTGTCCTCGCGAACGTCGATAAGCTTCTCCTCGACGGTGACGACAACCTCGCGCTCAACCTTGCAACCGAGCTCCATCGCGACGAATGCCGCGGTGTCATAATCTATTATGTCCGATAAAGACGCCATTACGCCATTTTTAACAAGTGCGCGCACGACCTCCGAACCGGTCTTCTTCATGCGTAGGGCAAGCTCGCCGACACCGATCTCGTCGGGTATCTGAACCTTGAGCTGTGCCTTCTTCGCAATTTCAAACTGCAGCTTCTGCATGCGCTCGCGATCCTCGGCCCTGCGCTTTGCGCTTGCCGCGGCCTGCTGCTGACGCTGGCGCTGCTTGTTCTGGAATTTTTCTTTGCCGGGCTTGAGCTTCGCGCCGCCGTGTGCACCGGCGAGCTTGTCGAAGCGCTCGTCATACTTGCCGAGGTTCACGTTGCCGCCGCCTCGGGTGTCGATGACGCGCTTTTCCGGCACCTTGCGCGAGATATGCGTGGTGTGCTGCTGCGGCTTGGCGGCCGGGGCAGACTGCTGTGCGCCGGTCTGTGCCCTGCCCTGCTGGGGTCTTGCCTGCTGCTGGGTGCCCTGCTGCTTTGCCGGCGCCGCGGGCTTCTTTCCAGCGGCGGCTGCCGCCTTTTCAGGCACGGCGGGAACCTTGAACAGATCCTCCATGCTTACGACCTGGTTCTCCTGAGTCAGTGACTCAAAGACAACGGAAAGCTCCTTATCGTCGAGAACCTGCATATGATTTTTAGGCGTTGTCGCATACTTCGTAAGTATCTCGGTAACGCCCCTCGAGGTCATGCCAAAATCCTTGGCAAGCTCGTGTACCCTATATTTTTCAAAACTCATGCTTTACCCCTCCCTGGTTTCCTTTTTGGCCCTGTGGCCTTTCGTCTGGCCGCTTTATCGGCCCGGCGCTCCATTTCCTGCGCCAAAGGCCCATAACGGGCCGGTTCACACTCTGCCAGCGCTTTTAAAAACGCGGACGAAAGACCAATGTCCTTCGCAGCCATTAGACTACAGCCTGCTTTGCCAAGCTTCTCCGAGAGTTCCAGACTGGCAAACGGCAGCTCGACCAGCAATGCCCGTCTGCCCTCCAGCACGCCCTCGGCGATTGATCGCTGCTTTTGCGAGGCATCTGATGCCAAGAGAACCAGCCGCGCTTCGCCTGCCGAAACGGCAGCACTGGTCGCGGTTTCTCCTATTTCCAGCTTTCCAGCCTTTCGCATCAGTCCAAGGTAATTAAGAGCCTTATTCGTCTTGTTCGTCCTCCAGCTCGGCCGTGAGTCTTTCCAGAATCTCGCCCGGTATTTTAATCTCTAATGCTCTGTCGAGCGCGCGAGATTTGATCGCTTTTTTGAGACAGTCCGCACTGCGGCAGACATATGCACCTCTGCCGGGCAACTTTCCCCGCATATCCAGGGAAATTTCACCCTCGGGCGAGCGCACAACGCGCAGAAGCTCCGGCTTCGGCTTCATCTCGCGGCAGCCGAGGCATTGCCGCTGAGGTATCTTCTTTGCCATTATATGATCCCCCGTTTCAGAAGGCTCTAGGCCTCGGTATCGGGCTTAATGTCGATCTTATAGCCCGTCAGCTTCGCAGCCAGACGCGCGTTCTGCCCTTCCTTGCCGATCGCAAGTGAGAGCTGATTTTCAGGAACCACCACGCGGCAGCTTCTGCCCTCGTCGAGCAGGGTGACACTTATGACATCCGAGGGCGCCAGAGCTGCGGCGACATAGTCCTCGGGATTTTCACTGAATTTCACGATATCGACCTTCTCACCGCCGAGCTCGTCAACGATGGACGCGACACGCCCGCCGCGGGGGCCGACGCAGGCGCCGATGGGATCGACATCCGGATCGTCACTCCAAACAGCCATCTTGGTGCGGCTGCCGGCTTCACGGGCCAGGGACCTGATCTCCACAGTGCCGTCGAATATCTCGGGAACCTCAAGCTCGAACAGGCGCTTGACAAGCCCCGGGTGGGTGCGGGAAATGAGAACCTGCGGGCCGCGGGTGGATTTGCGAACCTCGACCACGTAGACCTTGATTCTGTCGCCCTCGCGCAGGTCTTCGCCCTTTATGCGCTCCGCCGGGGCGAGCATTGCCTCGGTAAACTCGGAATTTGAGTTTATCTTTATGGAGACGCTGCCGGTGCGCGGCTCTACGCGGGAGACGACTCCCGTGAGAATTTCGTGCTCCTTGGAGGTGAACTCATCATATATGATGCCGCGCTCAGCCTCACGTATGCCCTGGATGATGACCTGCTTCGCAGCCTGAGCCGCGATGCGTCCGAACTTCTTGGTCTCCACAGGGATTGCGATGACATCATCGAGCTTTGCGCGCTTTGAAACCTTGTGCGCAGCCTCAATAGATATCTGCTCGGTCGACTCCTCGACCTGTTCGACAACGGTCTTGTTTATGACCAGCTCAATGCGCTTTTTGCCCTCGTCAAGTATTACTTCGACATTATCTCCGTATTCCGGATGGTCCTTTCGGAAAGCGGCCAGCATCGCCTGCTGTATCTTATCGAACATATATGCCCGAGGAATGCCCTTTTCCTTCTCAATGTCTTCAATTGCAGTGAAAAACTCTGCGTTCATTCAAATGCTCCTTATACAACTTATATTGTCACGCGCAGCCTGACCTGAGCCACCTGCGCTTTGTTAAACCTGGTTTTTTTGCCGGAGACTTCTATGCTCACGTCCCCGTCCTCATACGCCAGCAGAGTGCCGACATGAAACTTCGCACCATCTAAGGGCTGATAGTGCCTGACCTCGACATTTGCGCCTATATACCGCTCAAAATCCGACGGACGCTTCAAAGCCCTCTCAGCTCCTGCGGAGGATACCTCAAATGTGTAGTTCGTCGGTATCGGATCAACCTCGTCCAAAATTGGATCCAGGCCGCGGGACACCGCCTCGCAATCGTTTATCGAGACGCCGCCGTCCTTGTCGATATACACGCGCAGATACCATTGTCCGGTCTCTTTTATATACTCAACATCCCAAACACTGCAACCGTTTGCCTCAGCCACCGGCCTTGCAAGCTCCTGCACAACATCTGTTATTTTGCTCATTCGTTCACCATTTCCCATATTCTGACAATTCATTTTTAACCAACAAAAAAGTGGGTGGGACCCACTCGACCAATACCATCAGCCTATATTACCATGCTGAGGTACATATTGCAAGTGTTTTTTGGCCCTGCCGGACGTCTTTAACACCACAAATATGGTGTGTGCCGCGCATTAATCTGCGCGGCACACTATATTTGGGTTTTACAGTGCGTTAGAACGATTTACCAGCACGGAAAGGTCGACATACTCCTCTGCCTCGCCGTCGACAGCGTCGTCGGTTTCGGACTCGAAGTCGCTGTAAATCTCCAGGCCGGAGCCGGCGGGGATCAGCTTTCCTATGATAACGTTCTCCTTCAGGCCGACCAGATTGTCAACCTTGCCCTTTATGGCAGCCTCGGTCAGAACCTTTGTCGTCTCCTGGAAGGAGGCGGCGGAAAGGAAGCTCTCGGTTGCAAGGGATGCCTTGGTGATGCCCATGAGCAGCTGGGTGTAGGTTGCGAGCTTGAGCTCCTCGCCATCCTCACGCCGCTCACCTGCGGCTATGCGTGCGCTGACCGCGTTGTTGGCTCTCCAGAAATCGCTGATGTCCACAGTGGCGCCGGAGAGCATCTTCGTGTCGCCCGCGTCCTCGACGCGCATCTTGCGCATCATCTGACGGACGATGACCTCGATATGCTTGTCGTTGATGTCAACGCCCTGCTGACGGTAAACCTTCTGAACCTCGTTGACGAGGTAGTTGCGAACGCCGACGCGCCCGAACTTATCGTCGCCTATGCCACGCACGCGCAGAACATCGTGGGGATTGAGCGCACCGGCGGTGAGCTCCTGTCCCTTCTCGACATGGTCGCCGGGCTGCACGAGAATACCCGCGGCGGAGGGGATGTTATTGACAAAGACCTCGCCATCGTCGTCACTCGTGACGCTGACGGCAAAGATCGCGTTCTTGCGGGTCTCCTCGATGGAGATGACGCCGGAAGCGTCCGCCAGAACAGCCATTTTCTTCGGCTTGCGCGCCTCAAAAAGCTCCTCAACACGGGGCAGACCCTGGGTGATATCGTCGCCCGCTATGCCGCCGGTGTGGAAGGTACGCATCGTGAGCTGGGTGCCCGGCTCGCCGATGGACTGCGCGGCGATAACGCCGACTGCCTCACCGGGGTTGACCGGCTGTCCGCCCGCAAGGTTGATGCCGTAGCACTTGGCGCAGACGCCGCTCTTGGCACCGCAGCCGAGAACGCTGCGAACCATGACGGAGTCAATGCCGTGCGCGCTCAGGGTCGGAACATCGGCGGGCATCAGCATGTGGTTGGTGTCAAATACAACTTCGCCGGTCTTGGGGTCTGTGACGGGCTCGGAGGGATAACGACCGTTGATGCTGACTGCGAGGGACTGAACCTCAATGCCTCTGTCGAACACCGCGGTGGCGGGGATGCCTTCCTTCGTGCCGCAGTCCTGCTCGCGGATGATGACATCCTGAGACACATCGACCAGACGGCGGGTGAGATAGCCGGAGTCTGCGGTACGCAGAGCGGTATCGGCCAGGCCCTTACGGGCGCCGCGGCTGGAGATGAAATACTCAAGAACAGACAGACCCTCACGGAAGTTTGCCTTGATCGGAATTTCAATC
>CAZHUG010000018.1:0-8081 GCA_964535405.1 uncultured Oscillospiraceae bacterium
TGTACCCCTTCTTTTGCGGAACGCCGCTTAAACCGCATAAAGGGCGGTTGACACCGCCCCTAAATGACTGTTAAATTCAGCGACCCTTCCACAGGCTGGCTCAGTAGCTGAGCTTTGCTCTGCCCTTCGCTCTGCGATGGGAAAGAATCTTGCGACCGCTTCTTGTGGCCATTCTCTTGCGGAAGCCGTGCTCCCTCTGGCGCTGACGCTTTTTAGGCTGGTAGGTGCGAACCATAACAAATCCATCCTTTCGGTAAAATACTCAACAGCGGCGTGTGCCGCAGTAGTTGACATGTTAATAAGTCGGAGGACCGACGGATACAGATTATATAATAAATTCTCACTGCCTGTCAACAGTTAAATAGAATTTTGTGTCGCATATAATCGTTTTAGTCCTCAGCATCCCCGTTTTCTGTCTCATCTTCTGCCTGCGCGTCTGCATACAACGCGTCAAGCTCCTCACTCGTGCGGAGGTTTGAAACAATGCTCCAGAGCAGAAACAGCTGCATGGCCGCCATCGCGACGAGCATGATCTGCAGAGCGGTGAGCCTCTCGTCCGGCAGGGCGGCGATGCACATGCAGGCGCCGAAGCCGGAAAAGAAAATTGCGGAATAAGGCTTGGCCCGCCCGAAGGCGAAGCCCGCGATGTAGTAAAAGGCCATGAGCGAGGCGGCAAGCGCCAGAATCTCCGGCGCGTAACGCCAGACCACGGGCACGTTCGCGTCCTCCCTATAGCTGACTATGAGCCAGAAGCAACCGAGCAGAATGGGCAGCACACTGCCGAAGCAGGAGATCGCCGGATCTGTCGGCGTGCGGGCGCAGGAGGCCATTATGAGAAAGCCCAGAGCGGACAGAAGTCCGAGCAGGGCGAGAATACGCAGCAGCAGCGGGAAAACCCCGTCGTCAGCCGTGAACACGAGCGCCATTGCGCCCGCGACCATGATGAGACTGACGAAAATGCTGACCGGCTTCTGGAAGGCTCCGCCGCCGCCGAGGGCATTTTCAAAATCAGGCGCAGAGCCGAGGCCCTTGCGCTTCATGCTCCTCGTTATAAGATAGAGAACCACTGCTGTAGCCAGGACAACTGCGGCAAAAGCGTTGCCCCAGAAATTGCCGGTGACATACAGTCCCGTGTCGGCCTCGAAGGCGGTCATATTTTGAAGCCAGCGGCAAAATGTGCCGAAAGCGCCGAGCACACAGACCGTGCAGCAAATTGAAAGGGCGCGTTTACGCATATCGTCATAACCATCCCAATAATATTAGTATGGACAAAGTTGGCGGGCTGTGACCCCTCCAACGGAGTTATTCTATACTGATTGATGCTTGAAGTCAAGAAATAGAGAGGAGAGGCAATATGAAGACAATAGCAGCCGCGGCGATTTTAGTCGTCATCATAGCGCTCTGTTTGCCGCTTTTGCTGTCAGCGCCGCCGCCGGAGGTGGGCGAGACCCCGCCGCCCGCCACGCAGTCGCCTGTCGCCGCCGCGGATTCGGAGCAGAGCTTCACCGTCAGCGAGGACGGCATCATCCGCGTGGTCACGATGGCGGAGTGGCTGCCGGGCGTGCTGGCAGGCGAGATGCCCGCGCTCTTCGAGTCCGAGGCGCTGCGCGCTCAGGCGGTCGCCGCGCGGACCTATATCATGCACAGGATGGAGCACACGACGGCAAATCACCCCGACGCCGCAGTCTGCGACAACCCGGGCTGCTGCAAGGCGCACATAGACGATGCCGCCATGCGCGAGAAGTGGGGCAATAAATACTCGGCATACTTGAGCAAGATGCAGGACGCGGTGACCGGCACGGACGGTCAGTATTTGAGCTATGAGGATAAGCCCATACAGGCGCTGTTTCATTCCTCCTCTGCGGGGCTTACAGAGGACGCTGCGGCGGTCTGGAGCGCCCTGCCGTATCTGGTGTCGGTCGAGTCGCCGGAGACGGCAGAGGACGTGCCAAACTACGTGAGTCGCGTGGAGCTCCCGCCGGAGAGCTTCAAGGAGACTCTGCTCGCGGCCTATCCCGAGGCGGCGCTCTCCGGCGAGCCTTCCTCCTGGCTGGGCGAGACTGCCCTGGACTCCAGCGGCAGGGTGGAGACCATCAGCCTCGGCGGGGTGGAGGTTGCGGGGACGAAAATGCGAACTATTTTTTCACTGCGCTCGACGGCCTTCAAGCTGGAGCTTTCCGACGGCGTGTTCGTGTTCACCGTCACGGGCTTCGGTCACGGCGTGGGCATGAGCCAGTTCGGCGCGAATGTGATGGCGGAAGGCGGCGCGGACTATGCTGAAATTTTGTCGCATTATTATCCCGGCACAGAGCTTGTCGCCGTTTTAAAAGGGAAAAATTAAAAACCAGAGGCCGGTGTATAACTCACCACGCCTCTGGTTTTCTCCCAAAGGGAGATTAATTCCCATATTCTCTTTCCCAGCTCTGCGACATGCCTAGCGCATGCCGTTTAGATCTTATACTGCGTTGGTTTTTCGCCTCAGACTGAGACAGTCGGCGATCATTGCTATGAATTCCGAGTTGGTCGGTTTGCCCTTGATGTTGGAAACAGTGTAGCCGAAGAATTTCTGCAGGGTCTCAATATCGCCGCGATCCCAAGCAACCTCAATTGCGTGGCGTATAGCTCTCTCGACACGAGAGGGCGTTGTATTGAACTTCCTTGCGACCTCGGGGTAGAGCACCTTTGTTACAGCGTTTATGATGTCCATATCGTTAATCGTAAGTATAATTGCCTCTCTCAGATACTGATAGCCTTTGATATGTGCCGGAACACCGATCTCATGAATTATTTCTGTGACCACAGCCTCAAGATTTTGCTCCTTTCGTGTGGCGAATGGTGACGCGCTGCGTGCCGGTATAAGCTGAACACCCTGCCCGGCCGCCTGACGGATACGGGAGAGCAGAGCCCCGGTGTCGCAGGGCTTCGGAATGAAATAATAAGCACCAAGCTCCGAACATTCAGTGACCACCATGTCGTTGCAAAAGCCCGACGCAACGATAACTTTTGGCGCGACTCCGGTCTCCGGCAGCTTTCTGAGTACACTCAGACCATCGAGCTTCGAGAGCATAAGTTCCAATAAAACGACATCAGGCTTAAGCTCGGTGATAAGAGTCAGGGCCTCCAGTCCGTCCTCCGCCGCTGCTACTACCTGCATATCCTCCTCGTTGTTAATTGTTTCCGAAAGAAGCTGTCTAAAATCCTCATTTGGATCCGCAATAAGGACGCGCATCTTTGTTTCCATAACATTACCTCCGTTATTATTACAATTACGGACTGCGCTCTATATTTTTAGCAGAAATACCGCTGTATGCGTTATAATTTAACATAAATTACTAGATAAAGCAATAAAAAGCTGTGAGTTTGGCACAGCTTTTTATTTACATAATTCGACAGGCATATACAAGATGCACTATTATGCTGCGTCAGCCTTCGCGCTTTCTCGACTCACGGCGTCAAGCATCGCGTTTATTGTTATTCCGTAACCACGAGTTGAGTCGGAAAGCAGAACATGAGTCACGGCCCCGACGAGCTTGCCGTTTTGGATTATGGGACAGCCGCTCATACCCTGAACAATGCCGCCTGTTGTCGCCAAAAGCGCGGGATCGGTGATGCGAACCGTGAGCCTTCCCTCGCTCGGCTTTCCTGATGTGGCGATCTCGACAGAATACTCGCGCGTTTCGTCACCGGAAACGTTTGCAAGTATGGTCGCGGCACCATTGGCTATTTCATTGCTCTCTGCCACTGGCAGTGCCTCACCCTCCGGTGCGCTGTCCATCACGCCGAAAATTCCGTAGATGGTGTTGAGCTCGATAACGCCGAGCTTGTCTTCAAGATCGAAGGCACCCTGCAGCTCGCCCGCCGCGCCGGACTCGCCCTTGCGCACGCCGGTGATGGATGCGCCGGTGATGTGCCCGTCGCCTATGGGCAGGAGCACTCCGGTGTCAACGTCGCTTATACTGTGCCCCAGAGCGCCGAAGAGCCCCGTCTCCGGGTCGTAGAAGGTCACGGTGCCTATGCCGGAGATACCGTCGCGCAGCCAAAGCCCGAGCCTCCAGCTGCCGTCTGTGTTTTGGGCGGGCTTAATCGTGTACTGAATAAGCTTGTCGCCCCGCTTGAGTGTGAGCGCCACGTCCGAGCCGTCAAGCTCGGCGGCTGCCCTTGTGAAATCCTCGGCAGTGGTGATTTCAGTCGCACCGAGCCGGACTACGATGTCGCCGGGCTGAATGCCGCAGTCCGATGCCGGACAGCATTCGCCGGCCTCGGTGCTGATCTGTGAGAGCCCCGCCACCAATAATCCGTCGGTGCTCATTTCAATGCCCACGGTCTGTCCCACGGGCACAAGCGCCGTTGCCGCAAACGCTCTTACCGGACTGACTGTGGAAAAGAGCATCGCCAGCACAAGAACCAGGCCAAAACTAGATATTTTCTTTTTAATTGCCATTTCTTTCTTTATCCCCCCGCACAATTTTGCTATGTCGCTATATCATTATGTGCGCTTGAGCGAAAATTAAAGGAGGTTTATTAATGCATGATTACCTTTTGTTTTGTATACGCATATTATATAGGGAAAATGCATGAAAGGAAATTTATGACATGAATGTTTTGCGATACGGAAGTCGCGGGTCTGAGGTCGAGCTGCTGCAGCTTGGACTAAACCGCGCGGGCTTCGGTCCTGTTGCTACAGACGGCGCGTTTGGCTCGGCTACAAGGGCCGCTGTGATGGACTTTCAGTCGGCGAACAACCTTGCCGCCGACGGAATTGTCGGTCGCCAGACCAGAAATGCGCTCACACCCTGGTTCACGGGCTACACGATGCACAGCGTCCGGCGCGGGGACTCGATATATAAGATTGCCGCCCGCTACGGCACGACTCTGCGGGCAGTTGAGCTTGCAAATCCGAATCTTGACCCATTGAATCTGCAGGTGGGCACGCGCGTTGTCGTGCCGCTGCCATTTTCTGTTGTGCCGACAACGATAAGCTGGAGCTCGTCACTCGTAAACTACTGCGTGCGCGGCATCACAGCGCGCTATCCCTTTGTGAGCCAGGGCGAGTTTGGCGCGAGCGTCATGGGCAAGCCGCTGCGCTATCTGGCCATCGGCGAGGGCACGCGCACGGTGATGTATAACGCCGAGCACCACGCAAACGAGTGGATAACCACGCCTGTTTTAATGAAATTTGTGGAGGATCTCGCCTCGGCCCGCGCCTTTGGCGGTGAGATTCGCGGAGTGCGAGCCGACGAAATTTTTACAAAAGCCAGAATTTACATAGTCCCGGCTGTGAACCCCGACGCGATGGATTTAGTTACCGGCGCTCTAAACGAGGGTCAGTATTACACGCGTGCGCGCCAGATAAGTGCAAATTTCCCAGCGATTCCCTTTCCTTCCGGCTGGAAGGCAAATATTTCCGGAACGGATTTAAATTTGCAATATCCCGCGGGCTGGGAGCAGGCGAAGAAAAATAAATACGAGCAGGGCTTCACGCGTCCCGCGCCGCGCGACTTTGTGGGCACGGCACCCCTGTCCGCGCCTGAGAGCCGCGCGATGCATGATCTGACGCGCAGGCTCGACCCCGCACTCACGCTCTCTTACCACACGCAGGGCAATGTTATCTACTGGCGCTATCTCGACTACGATCCGGCGGGCGCAAGGCGCATCGGCGAGTGCTTCGCCGCGGCCTCGGGCTATGCGCTGGAGGAGACGCCATATGCCTCGGGCTTTGCCGGATATAAGGACTGGTTTATCGAGGAATATAACAGACCGGGCTATACTATCGAATGCGGAATGGGCATAAGCCCGCTGCCGCTGAGTCAATTTGCTGAAATTTACAGGGCAAATTTGGGAATTTTAATTTTTGGCGCCCTCGGCGGCTGTTGACTTATTGTTCTTATGGTATATAATAACCGCGATGCGGTTGTTATATTTCGATTAAATTTATATACCATTACGGCACACGATGTTCTTGTGGTAATTATTGCTTTTGCTTGTGCCTGTGGTATAATATCCCCAGAAAATAACTCGGGCGGATGAGCCAAATCCTGCCATAATTTTTTTACAAAAGAGGTAAAGTAATGAGCGATAATTGCACTAACGATTGTTCAAGCTGCGGCGAGAGCTGCGAACAGCGGACTGCCCCCAATTTCCTCAAGCCACTGCACGAGGGTGCGGCTGTCGGCAAGATAATTGCGGTTGTCTCCGGCAAGGGCGGCGTGGGAAAATCCCTCGTGACCGGCCTGCTGGCGGCTGAGATGCAGCGCCGCGGTCACCGCGCGGCGGTTCTGGATGCCGACGTGACCGGCCCTTCGATCCCGCAGATGTTCGGCGTTTCGGGCCCGGCACAGGGCGGCGAGAATTTCATCCTGCCGGTGAAAAGCGAGAGCGGTGTCCAGCTTATGAGCATGAACCTGCTTTTAGAAAACGCTACAGACCCCGTCGTCTGGCGCGGCCCTGTCATCGCCGGCGCGGTTGAGCAGTTCTGGACAGACGTCATCTGGGACGACGTGGACTACATGTTTGTCGACATGCCCCCCGGAACGGGCGACGTGCCGCTGACGGTTTTCCAGTCCCTGCCGGTGAACGGCGTCGTCATCGTCACAAGCCCTCAGGAGCTTGTCGGCATGATCGTCGAGAAGGCCGTGAACATGGCGGGCATGATGAATAAAAAGGTGCTCGGCATAGTGGAGAACATGTCCTATTTCCAGTGCCCTGACTGCGGCAAAAGCCACAACGTTTTTGGTCAGAGCCATATAGACGAGATTGCCGCCCGCTACGGCATCGACCTTGTCGCAAAGCTTCCCATTGACCCGGCGTTTGCCGCCGCCTGCGACGCAGGCAAGGCGGAAGCCCTGCGTCCTGAGGATATAATCGCCTTTGCCGACTATATCGAGCGCGGCGCGTATTAATTTTGCACAATAAAAAATGACGGTCATAATTGACCGTCATTTTTGATGTTTTGTCTTAGCTTTTCTGGGTGCTGTGCTTGGGACTCGGCTCGTCAAAGCGGTGGATGAGCTTGGAGATGCTCTTGTATATGATGAAGGTCACAGCGCCGTTTGCCCCCGCCTTGATGAGGTTGAAGGGCACGATGAACATCATAAAATCGCTCCAGATAAGCTGCGCGGGCAGGCCTGTGAAGGCCGCGGTGAGCACAAGGTTTGCCGGAATCATGACAGCGGTCATGGCGATCGTGCCGCAGATGAGGCTTATAGCAGCGCCCTTGCGGGTCTTGTGCCTGCGGTAAATGCTGCTCGCGACGGTGACGTAGGTCGCGGTTGCGACGATGTGCATCGCGATGCCGTACCAGCTGCTCTGCACGCTGACGGTGATTCCCTGAATGACCGAGGCGACGATGGTGACCACGATGCCGGCGGCGGGGCCGAAGGCGAAGCCGCAGATCAGGATGGGGATGTCCGCGGGATCATACTCAAGGAAGGCGGCCTGCGGGAAGATGGGGAAGTGGATCAGGCTGACGAGTACAACGGACAGTGCGATAAGTATCGCCATGGTTGCGAGCTTGCGAGTGTTTTTCATTTTACATTGCCTCCTGAAAAAATAATAACGCCCGAGTAAATTGTCTCTCGGGCGTAATAATTTATTTCCAGCTGCAAATTATACGCATCTTCTTTCATCCAGACTATACTGTCGGTATCGGAGTTGCACCGATTCATGCTCTGACCAAATCTGGTCTCGGCTCGCGGACTATACCGCCGGTAGGGAGTTTAACCCTGCCCTGAAGACATCTGCTATTCGGTTGTTGAGATTATATTAACATTATCTGATGATTTTTTCAAGTCCCTATTTACAATTTACGAAACAAAGGATAAACTTGTCAAATGTGAGGAGTGATTGCCGATGAATACAGACACGGCCCTGGATAAACAGACGACCTGTTGCTTTACCGGTCACCGCGCGGTGAAGCTGCCCTGGGGCTACGACGAGACGAATCCCGACTGCCTTGCGCTGAAGGAAAAGATATTCGACGCTGTTGACGCCGTGTATTTTTCAGGCGTGCGGCATTTTATCTGCGGCATGGCAAACGGCTGTGATATGTATTTTGGCGAGGCTGTCCTGCGCCTGCGCGTTGA
>CAZHUG010000018.1:8091-12465 GCA_964535405.1 uncultured Oscillospiraceae bacterium
CGAGATCACGCTTGAGGCCGCCGTGCCATATGCCGCTCAGGCCGAAAAGTGGAGCGAGGAACTGAAAGCGCGCTATAAAAGGCTTCTTTATGAATGCGACTATGAGACGCTCGTCGCGGACGAATATACGCCCAATTGCATGCAGCGCCGCAACGAGTATATGGTCGACAGCTCCAGCGTCCTCATCGCGGCCTATGACGGTAAGCGGAGCGGCGGCACGATGAACACCCTGCTGTACGCCATGCGTGCGGGGGTCGAGGTCATACAGCTGCAGGTCTAATCCAATATAAAACAGCGCAGGCTCTGCCTGCGCTGTTGCTGTCAAAACTCGAATATCGTGGTGCTGGAAAAGCGCTCGCCCGGCCGCAGGACGGTGGAGGGAAAGTGCGGCTGCGCCATCGCGTCGGGAAAATGCTGAGTCTCAAGGCAGAGACTGCAATATGGCGCGTACAGCTCGCCGTTTTTGCCCTTTGCGTTCAGAAAATTTGCAGTGTAGAGCTGCAGCCCCGGCTGGTCTGTGTGAACCGTCATGCAGATGCCGCTTTTATCACCCCAAAGCCTTGCCGCGGGGCGCAGGCCCGCAGCGTCGAGAACATAGTTTAAATCATAGCCCGCGGCGCGGACAATGTACTCGTCTGAACTTCCGAGCCCCTCACCGACGCGGCGCGGTCGGCGAAAATCGAAGACCGTGCCCTCGACAGGCACAAAAACGCCCGTGGGTATGTGCTCGCCCCGCGTCTCGGTGTAGTGTGACGCGGAAATCTGGAGCTTGTGCGAGCGGATATCGCCCCCGCCGTCGAGGTTAAAATAGCTGTGGTTCGTGAGATTTAAAATCGTCGGCTTATCGGTCACGGCGCAGTACTCGAAAACGAGCCCGCGACCGCGCCAGAAGCACCTGAGGCTGACTTGAAGCTCGCCGGGATAGCCCTCGTCCCCGTCGGGTGAGCAGAGACCAAAGACCAGCGCGTCGCCGTCAATTTCACAGCTCCAAGCCTTTTTGTCGAAGCCTTTTAGCCCGCCGTGCAGGTGGTTTTCGCCCACGTTTTTGGCGAGGGTATATTCGGTCCCGTCGAGCGTGAAGGCGGCGTTTCCAATCCGGTTTGCGACCCGACCGACCACAGCGCCAAGATTACCGGCGTTTTCCTCGTACTCCGAGAGGCTGTCGTAGCCCAGGCAGACGTCTGTGAGCCGCCCCGCGGCGTCGGGTATCATGAGCCTGCGCAGTGCCGCGCCGAGGCTTATAAACTCGGCGTAAGCGCCATCTGAGGAGGGGAGAGTGTAGAGGAAAACCTTCTCCCCCTGTGCTGTCGTGCCGAAGGGCCTTTTTGTTATGCTCATGGTGAGAACACGTCCTTTAAATTTGGTTTTAGATGTGCTATAGTGTCTTGGCGGAAGGTGTGATTTTATGACAGGAAAACAGCTGTTCTCCGGCGCGATGAGCGCTCTGGAGTGGCTTGCGGATTTATTTATACTGAGCGTATTATTTTTGCTGTGCTCACTGCCGCTTGTGAGCCTTGCGGCCTCGGCCTCGGCGGCGTATTACGTGCTCATAAAAAACCTTCGCGGTCACCGCGGCGGACTGTCGGCGAGCTTTTTCGCGGCCTTTCGCGGCAACCTTAAGCAGACCTGGCCGATATCCCTGCTTCTGGTTTTCGGCGGCGCACTGCTCTGGGTTTACAGCTTTCTGGGCGGCGTTTTTAACACGGAATCGCTTGTGTACCTCGTGTATTGGCTCTCGGTTTTGCTGCTTCTGATTTTGCTCACAGGCACGGCGCTGTACGCCATACCGATGGCGGCGCGGACGCATTTGAAGGCGGGGGAGATCCTGCGAAACAGCCTTTTGCTGGCTCTGCGGAACATTTTGCGGACTTTACTCATGATTGTACTGCTTGCGGGCTGTGTTTGGCTATTGCTAAATGTACCAATTTTAATCTTAATCCTTCCGGCGGGCTATGCGCTTCTGTGCTCTTATATAGTCGAGCCGGTTTTAGACAGGTACACAGACCCCGAGGGGCTTGCCCGCTGGCGCGAGAGCGGCGAGGCCGAGTAATGGCGTAATTTAGATACGGAAAACGGGATGCGGGCTCATGTCCGCATCCCATATTTTTTTATAAGTTTGCGCCGTTTTCGCGGATTACGCGGCTGTACCACTGCGCGCTGTCCTTTGGGATTCGCCGCTGGCTGGGGTAGTCGATGTACACGAGCCCGAAGCGCTCGTCATAGCCGCTTGACCACTCAAAGTTATCAGAAAACGACCAGTGGAAATACCCGCGCACCGGAATACCGTCCGCCACGGCGGCGCGAAGCTCCAGCAGATAGCGCTGCAGATAGTCAATCCTGTCCGGGTCGTGCACCTTGCCGTCGAGGAAAATCCGGTCGTTGCAGGCCTGCCCGTTTTCGGTGATATACATAGGCAGACCGTAGCGCTCCCAGAGAAAGCGCGGCCCCCAGCCGAGCGCCTCGGGCGTCACCGGCCACTTGAGCGCCGTGCGCGGAAAGCCCTCGTATTTTCTCGTCTGGACAGGCCTGCCGTCGCGGCTTCCGACCGCGTGACCGTGGTAGAGGTTAATGCCAAGCGTGTCCATGTCCACGCGGATAGTCGCCATATCCTCCGCCGGGACAGCGCGGGCGAGCGCGGCAAGCTCCGCGTTATCCGTATCAGGAAAACGCCCGAGTATTATGGGATCGAGCAGCCAGTGATGGCTGAAGTTCCAGCGCGGCGAATCGCCGAAGCCGAGCGCCCTCGCGCCCTCAATGTCCGCCTCTGTCTCCGGATAGCAGATATCGCCCGTGGAGGCCAGACCGAGCAGGGCGTCGGGGTCTGCCTGCCTTATTTTCCGCACAGCCAGACCGTTTGCGACCAGCATGTTGCACCAGCACTTAAAAACCCCGTCGGGCGGGAGCGTTTTGCCCGGTGCGTGCGTGCCGGATTCATAGCCGAGCGCGACTGCGCACTGCGGCTCGTTTAGGGTGAAGTAGTGCCTGACGCGGCCTTTAAAATGCTCCGCAACAATGCCGGCATAGTCCGCAAAAGCCTGCGCGCACGCGCGGTTTTCCCAGCCGCCTTCCAGCGCCGCTGGCAAATCCCAGTGATACAGCGTCGGCCAGGGCTCGATGCCGTGGGCGAGACAGCAGTCCACAAGCGCGTCGTAATACGCGAGACCGGCGGCGTTAATTTCGCCTTTGCCGAGGGGCAGAATGCGCGGCCAGGAGATCGAAAATCGGTAATTTTTTATGCCGAGCGAGGCCATCAGCGCGATATCCTGCTCAAATCGGTGATACGCGTCGCAGGCGATATCGCCCCTGTGTCCGCCGGCAATTTTGCCGGGGATTTTGCAAAAATTGTCCCAGATGGACAGGCCCTTGCCGCCCTCACAGGCCGCGCCCTCAATTTGATATGAGGAGGAGGCGACGCCCCAGATAAAGTCATCAGGAAACTTCATGTCATCAGCCCATGACGACGCGGACGTGATATTCCGTCTTGCCCTCAATCGGCAGGATGAGGGTATCGGTCTGCGCCACGCCGTCGACTATGATCTCGCGCACGCCCTTCTGCACCGCCGCGCTGTTATCGACGCTGATGAGATAATCCGCGCCGCGAAAGTGCCGCTTGACCGTGTAGCCCTTCAGATCATCGGGGATGCAGGGCTCGACGCGCAGCCCCTCAAACTCCGGCTGAACGCCGAGAATGTACTGGCTGATGTTGGCGAAGAACCAGGCGGCAGTGCCGGTGAGCCAGCTGTTTTTGCCCTCGCCATGCGTGGGCGCTTCCTTGCCCGCGATCATCTGGCAGTAGACATACGGCTCCGTGCGGTGAATTTCGCTTATCTCCTCAAGGTAGGCGGGGCAGGTCTTGCGATAAATTTCAAAAGCGCGCTTGCCGTTTCCTAAAACGGTCTCGGCACAGCTCACCCAGGGGTTGTTGTGGCAGAATATGCCGCCGTTTTCCTTGTAGCCCGGCGGGTAGGAGCTGATTTCGCCCAGCTCCAGATGATAGCTCTTGTATGCGGGATGGAGCAGGACGATGCCGTAATCGCTGTCAAGTAGCTCGGAAACGCTTTGAAGCGCCCTCTCGGCCTGACCGCTCTCGACGCCGATGCCCGCCATGACGCACATGCCCTGCGGCTCTATGTATATCTTGCCCTCTTCGCAGTCCCGACTGCCGACGGGGCGAGACTCGGCGTCAAACGCGCGCCTGAACCACTCGCCGTCCCAGCCCGCGTCGAGTGTCGCGCACTCCATGCGCTGGACCTGGGCGAGAACCTCCGCCGCCTCGTCGTGCAGGCCGCGGTGCATGCATATATCGGCAAATTCGCGGCCGTATTTCACAAACATGCCCGCGATGAAAACGCTCTCCGCCACCGGCCCCTCGGA
>CAZHUG010000018.1:12475-23141 GCA_964535405.1 uncultured Oscillospiraceae bacterium
GTGCGGGCCGAGGTTGTTTATCGTGAAGCTGAAGCTCCGCCGCAGATGCTCCATGAGCGGCGCGGCGAGACTATCGTCGTTGTCAAATGGGCAGGGGACGGCCAGAATGGAGAAATCCCCGGTCTCCCGCAGGTAGGCCGCCACCGCGGCGATAAGCCAGAGCGGGTCATCGTTGAAGCCGCCGCCGATGTCCGCATTGCCGCGCTTCGTCAGCGGCTGATACTGGTGATAGGCGCTGCCGTCGGGCAGCTGGGTCGCGGCGATGTCGAGGATGCGGTCGCGCGCGCGCTCGGGGATGAGATGCACGAAGCCGAGAATATCCTGACAGGAATCGCGAAAGCCCATGCCGCGGCCGAGCCCGCTCTCGTAATAGCTGGCGCTGCGGCTGAGATTGAAGGTGACCATGCACTGATACTGGTTCCAGATATTGACCATGCGGTCAAGCCGAGCGTCGCCCGAGTCTAGCGTGTAGCGCGCGAGCAGTCCGTCCCAGTGCGCAGAAAGCTCGCAGAGTGCGGCGTCAAACTGCGCGTCACAGCTGTATTTTTCGCGCATTTTATCTGCGGGCGCTTTGTTTATGACGTCGGGCGCGATAAATTTCTCCTCCTGTGCGTTTTGGCAGAAGCCCAAAAGGAAGATGAAGCTCCGGCTCTCGCCGGGGGCGAGTGCGACCGTCAGGTGATGACTGCCGACGGGCGACCAGCCGTGCGCGATGGAGTTGCGGCTCACGCCCTGGAAGACGGTTTCGGGATCGGAAAAGCCGCGGTAAGCCCCGCAGAACTCGTCTCTGGAGCTGTCAAAGCCCGCGATGGGCGCGTTCACCGAAAAAACAGCGTAGTGATCGCGGCGCTCGCGATACTCGGTCTTGTGATAGATCGCGCTGCCTTCCACCTCAACCTCGCCGATGGAGAAATTGCGCTGGAAGTTGGACATGTCGTCCGTGGCGTTCCAGAGGCAGAACTCCACAAAGCTGTATAGCTCGAGCGTTTTGGCGCTGTCCGACTCGTTTGTGAGAGTCAGACGTGTGAGCTGACAGGGATCGCCCAGCGGCACAAAAACCTCCTGCTTTGCCCGGACATTTGCCTTGCTGCTCTCGAATATACTGTAGCCGAGTCCGTGCCTGCACTCGTAGGAGTCAAGCTCGGTCTTGACCGGCTGCCAGCCGGGGTTCCAGACGTCCTCACCGTCCTTGATATAGTAATACTGCCCGTTCCCGTCGCCGGGGCAGTCGTTATAGCGATATCTTGTCATGCGGAGCAGCTTTGCATCCTTGTAGAAGCTGTAGCCGCCGCCTGTGTTGGAAATGAGCGTGAAAAAATCCTGACAGCCGAGATAATTTATCCACGGCAGGGGCGTTTTGGGCGTAGTAATGACGTATTCCCGCCTGATATCATCAAAATGTCCAAATTTCATAAACTTCTGCCTCCAATACGCTTACGAAAACGATTAAGTAAAATATGAAGTAAACACAAGGTTTCAGTATAAGAATACCCTATTTGTACTAAAATGCAATACAAGGTCAGTTAGGGGCTTTCGACGATATATGCAACATTTTTACTGTAATATAGAGATACTGTGAGCAAAACGCTTAATTTAACGAACAAAAGCGGCTGTTATATGCATAATTACGAATTTAATCATCCCCTTTTGTGCATTTTACAGAATATATAAAAAACTCACAAAAGAGCTTGCAGTTTTGTGCAAATCTATGTATTGTTGAGTTACGAAAACGATTAAGGTGCTTGTATCAGACTTAGAGAACTCAATGGAGGGGAAGAAATGTCTGTATCAATAAAGGAGCTTTCCCTGCGCTGCGGGGTTTCAACCGCGACGGTGAGCAAGGCGCTCAACGGAGCCAGCGACGTCAGCGAGAAGACGAGGAAGAGAATCCAGAAGATGGCCGACGAGCTTGGCTATATGCCCAATGCCGCGGCGCGCTCGCTCAAGACCAACCGCACGAACAATATCGGCGTGCTCTTTCGCGACGAGGCGGGCAGCGGTCTGACGCATGAGTATTTCTCGGCGGTGCTTGAGAGCTTCAAGAGCGAGGCGGAGTCCAAGGGCTTCGACATAACTTTTATAAATACCAACAATGCGTCCATGAGCTATTATGAGCACTGCGTTTACCGGAATGTTGACGGGGTTGCGATTGTCTGCTCGGACTTTTCGGAAAATCAGGTGCTGGAGCTTGTGAACAGCGCTCTTCCGCTGGTGACAATTGACTACATATTTAACGGCAGGATGGCGGTCGTATCGGATAACCCCAAGGGTATGAGTGAGCTGCTCGGCTATGTGCATGAGCAGGGACATCGCAAGATCGCCTATATCCATGGCGCCCCCAGCAGCGTCACAGAGGCAAGACTGGTCGGATTTTACCGCGCAGCAGAGGATCTGGGGCTTGAGATTCCGGATGAGTATGTGCGCGAGGGTGTCTACCACGACGGCACTGTGACGGGGCGCATAACGGGCGAGCTTCTGGATTTGGAGGATCGGCCGACCTGCATTTTGTTTCCCGACGATTTTTCCGCTTTGGGCGGCTTGAACGAGATAAGACAGCGCGGCTTGCGCATACCGCAGGATATATCTGTGGCGGGCTATGACGGAATCCACCTTGCGAGAGTGCTTCAGCCTCCGCTCACGACCCTGCATCAGGACACGCAGGCCATCGGCAAGGTCGCGGCGGAGCAGCTCATAGAGCTGATACAAAGGCCGAAAACCACCCTGGCGCGCAGTACAGTTGTAAAAGGAGAGCTTTGGTCAGGTGAAAGCGTAGCTCCTTTACATATTTAGCGAGAAAATATAAAAATGTCTATCAAAATTTTAAGGAGGAACAATCGTGAAAAAACTGCTTGCTCTTGCTCTTGCCGTGATCATGTGCCTCGGACTGTTTGCCGCTTGCGGTAAAGATCCCGTAACCAGCCCGACCCCCGGCACCCCCGCACCGGGAACTGCCGAGCCGGGCACCGACCCGACTCCCGAACCCACAGTCGCAATCCCCGAGAACGAGGTCGAGGGTGACGCTTCCGCGGCCGACGCCTTCGTCATCTGGGGTTGGAACACCGATTTTACAAAGCTCATGCCTGTCATCGAGGAGCACTATCCCGAGCTGGCAAAGCGCATCGTCTTTGTCAACACCGGCGGCTCCGACTACTATCAGGATAAGGTTGATGAGATCCTTGCCGATCCCCAAAACGAGCTGTATCCCGACATGATGCTTCTCGAGGTTGACTACGTTCAGAAGTATGTCAACTCCGACTTCCTGCTGGACGTTGCCGATCTGGGCATCGCCAAGGCAGACATGGCAAATATGTATGACTACAACGTGCAGCTTGGCACAGACGGCGCCGGCGCAACCCGCGCACTGTTCTGGCAGGCGACACCCGGCTCCTTCCAGCTTAGAGCGGACCTCGCCGAGCAGTATCTGGGCACCACCGATCCTGACGAGCTTCAGGAAAAGTATTTCGGCAGCTGGGACAAAATCGTTGAGGCTGCAAAGCTTGTCAATGACGCGTCCGACGGCAAGGTTAAGCTTTTGTCCGGCTATTCCGATACCCTTCGCGTGTTCCTCAACAGCGCACGCAAGGTTGGCTGGTATGACAAGAACGACGTCATCCAGGTTGACGAGCTGATGTATGACTACATGGAACTCTGCAAGACCCTTTATGCAGACGACACCACCTATAACACCAGTCAGTGGGGTCCGGACTGGGCCGCACAGAAGGACGGCGACGGCGAGACCACCCCGACAGTCCTGGCATATTGCGGTTGCCCGTGGTACACCTACTGGTGCCTGACCGACACCTGGGAAGCCAACACCATTCTCGTCCAGGGCCCTGCCCAGTTCTACTGGGGCGGCACCGGCCTTGCGGCCACCGTCGGCTGCTCTGACACCGAGATGGCAGGGGAGCTTATAAAGGCAATGACCTGCGATAAGGACTTCATGATCGGAATTAACGCCGAGAACGGCGACTTCGTCAACAACAAGGAAGTTATCGGCTATCTGCATGACAACGGAATCGGCAACTCCGGACGTATGTTCGGCGACCAGAACCTGATCAACTTCTACAAGGCGGGTGCCGAGAGCATCGATGCCTCCACAGTCACCGACATCGACCAGAAGACGCAGTCCCTGTTCCAGACTCAGGTTGACGCCTATGCAATGGGCAGCAAGGATCTTGAGACCGCTATTGCCGACTTCAAGGCCAGCGTCCACGACATGTATTCCTTCCTGAAGGTTAAATAATCCTGCAAAAACCAACCGACAAATGAACCGGACCCCGCCCTCTACCGCATCGGGCGGAGGGGGGCGGGGTTTTCCACACATATTTGGGGGTGACATTATGGGGCGGACTGCGAAAGGTACACGGCTAAAGGGTGTCAGCTACGGCAAATACGGATACTTTTTTATCCTGCCATTTTTCATAATTTATCTGGTGTTCCAGCTCTGGCCGCTGATCTCAACATTCTATTACAGTCTGTTTGAGTATACCACCAGAAATCTCCGCACTACTGTTGAATTCACTGGTCTTGACAACTACAAAAACATACTTGGTCTGACTGAGGGCGAGCGCGCCTATTTCCTGAGCTATCTCGGCAATACTCTGGCAATCTGGCTGACGAACTTTGTGCCGCAGGTATTGGTGGCGCTGTTTATGGCGGCCTGGCTGACCGACAACCGCTGCAAGATTCGCGGCAGCGGCACGGTCAAAATAATGGTTTACATGCCCAACATCATGACGGCCGCATCAATCGCGGTTCTATTCGGTGCCATGTTCTCGCAATATGGCCCTGTGACCTCTCAGCTTCGCGAGTGGGGCTGGCTGTCCTCCTCCTTTGACTTCATGCGCAGTACGACGGGCTCCCGCGGTCTCATCTCGTTCATTTTGTTCTGGATGTGGTACGGGAACACGACACTGCTTTTAATTTCCGGCATGCTCGGCATCAATCCCAATCTCTATGAGGCTGCGGATATTGACGGCGCGTCCGGCTGGCAAAAATTCAAGAGCATAACAATGCCTCTGCTCAAGCCGATCATGCTGTATGTGCTGGTCACATCCTCCATCGGCGGCCTGCAGATGTATGACATACCGGCACTGTTCAACTCCGACGTGAACGGCGCACTCATCGGTCTGCCCGATGACAAGACCACCACGATCGCGATGTACATCATGCGTCTTTATAAGAATGACACCGGACGTGCGGCTGCGGTCTGCGTGCTGCTGTTTATCATAACACTGGCAATCAGCCTCTTCTTCTTCTCCACCCTGCGCAACAAGGACGAAACGAAAAAGGCAAAGGGAGGCGCGGTATGAGCAAGAAAACGACTAAGGACGCGGCGGGGGGCTACTCAACCAGCCTGCGCTCCACAAAGGCGTTTCGCATCGCGGTCTATGTGTTTCTGTGCTTTTTGAGCCTGATTCCGTTCATACTGCTGTTTGTGAACGCGACCCGCGACTCAAACGCGATCAAGGCGGGCATCACGCTCATCCCCGGCAGTCAGCTCATGCAGAACATCGAGAACCTGAGGGCGAAGTCCCAGGGGCTTGGCCTGAACTTCTCGACTGCGATGATAAACTCCTTCAAAATCGCGGTTCCGGCGACCTTCCTGTCCGTGTATGTTTCCGCCCTGACTGCCTACGGCATCCAGGCCTACAACTTCCGGCTGAAGGACGCCGCCTGGACCTTTATCCTGGCGGTCATGATAGTCCCCAGCACGGTAGCGGCGATCGGTTTTTACCGCTTCATGCTGAAGCTGAACCTGCTCGACAGCTATCTTCCGCTGATCCTGCCTGCGGCGGCGGCTCCGGCGGTCGTGTTTTTCATGCGTCAATATTTGCAGAGCACCCTGTCTCTGGACATGATTGACGCGGCAAGAATTGACGGCGCGGGCGAGTTTAAAACCTTCAACAGCATCGTTGTGCCGCTGATGAAGCCGGCACTTGCGACTCAGGCAATTTTCCAGTTCATCGCAAGCTGGAACAACCTTTTTACCCCGACCCTGCTCTTAAACAGTGACGCGAAGAAAACCCTGCCCATGTTCGTGCAGATACTCAAGTCCGAGCAGTTTAGAACTGACTACGGCATGGTGTATCTGGGTTTAGCTGCAACGATCCTGCCGCTGTTCGTGGTGTATTTTCTGCTCTCGAAATACATTGTCGCGGGCGTCGCCCTCGGCGGCGTAAAGGAATAGCATAAAGTTAATGGGCGTATAGCCCAAGGGCTCCGGGGGCAGATTAAAAGGCCGGCATAGCGCAATGCTATGCCGGCCTTTTTATAATTTTAAATTAAAAACTTACAGAAGCGACAGTCGTCTGGTTTTAACCCTCGTGATCGCTTATGAGACCGTAGCCCTCGTGCCTGCGGCGATAGACAACCGAGAAAGCGTCGTCGTCATCGGCATTGCGGAAAACGAAGAACTCATGCTCAAGCAGGTTCATCTGCAGAATGGCTTCCTCGACCGACATGGGTGCGATGTAGAACTTCTTGTCGCGGATGATCTTGAATTCTTCCTCGTCGGTGTCGTCCGAGGCGATGTATTCCGGCTTAATGTCACGCTCGAATGCTCCGTCACGCAGCCGTTTCTCCAGGCGCGTTTTGTTCTTTCTGATCTGCCTCTCTATACCCGCGACTGCGGAGTCGATAGAGGCATACATGTCGCTGGTCAGCTCGCTCACGCGGTAGAACATTCCGTTGTTTTTGATGGTTACCTCGGCGAGAAAGCGGCCCCGCTCTGTGTTGAACGTCACAAAGGCCTCGCTCTCGGTCTTGAAGAGTCTGTCGATCTTACCAATTTTCTTCTCGGCATAGGCCTTCAATTCATCAGAGGCGTCCATTCTTTTTTCCGTATACGTGAACTTCATTGGTTTCAGCTCCTTCCGAAGTTATAGGTTGTGCTACTGCTATTTTACCACATAAGACCAGGAAAAAGAAGTCTTATTTGTGAATATTTCAGAAAGCGTCAATAGTACACAGTGCAGTCGGGAAGCGCGATTATGAGATCGGACAGCTCGTCAATGTCAAGCTCACAACCGCCGACATAAAGTGAGCGCAGCTTCGTGAGATTATACAGCGGCGTCGCGTCCGTGATGGGACAGCCCTCAAGATCCAGCTCGGTGAGATTCGTAAGCGAGGAGAGCGCCGAAATGTCCCAAACGCCGGTGAAGTTGAGCGAGAGCTTCTTGAGCGTGGTGCAGGTCGCAAGATCCGCGATGTTCTCAAGCCCCGAGTTATACGACAGATACAGCTCCTCGACAGCAGGCAGACCCGAGAGCGCCGCAAGGTCCGTTATCCTGTTTTTAGAGGCGTTCAAAACCCGCAGCTTTGACAGGGCTGAAAGCTCCGAAATGTCGGAAATGCCGCAGGAGTCAATGGCGAGTTTTTCCAGCGTGGTCACGGCCTTGATGCCCTTGAGCTTCAGACCCGGGTTGTCGTTTAAAGACAGGGTTTTGAGCACGCTGAACTTGGAAAGCTCGGAGAGGTCCGTGACCGAGCTGCCGTTTGCGTTGACCGACTCGTCCGTGGACTTATACTCGCCCGTGCCGAGCTTGATGTTGTGGATAAGATCGGAATAGCTGACGGTGCATTTTGTGAGTTTTCCCTCCAGCTCCGTCACGGCGTTGCCGCTCAGCTCAAGGTTATCCTCAAGGTGCAGCTCGCTCAGCGTGCTGAGCGAGGCAAGGGCGGTGAGATCGGAGTCCTTCACGCCGCAGCCTTCAAGGCCGAGCTTGTTTAATTTAGTCATGCCGACGAGCACGCTGATGCTCTGCAGCTTGTTTCCGCCGAGCCAGAGCTCGTTTAGTCCGGTCATCGCCGCCAGCGGTGTGAGCTTTGTGATGGAGTTTCCCTCAAGATTGAGAAACTCGATTCCCGTGAGGCTCATGAGCGGCGAGAGGTCGGAGACCTTGTTGCCGGACAGGTCGAGCGACTTGAGCTCGGGCATGTATGCGAGCACCGAGATGCTTGAAATGCTGTTGCCGCCGAGCTTCAGAGCCGTCAGCTTTGTGCAGTCGGCGAGCTGTGAAATGTCGTCGATGCCCTTGCCCGAGAGGTCGAGCTCCGTCACGTCAGACTTGAAGGTCACGCCGCCGAGCTTAATCTCCTTGACCTCTTCGATGGGCGTGTCGGAGAAAACAGAGCAGTTCGGCAGGGCTTTTTTGAGCGCTTCGAGCTCCGTGTCCGTAATTTCGCGGCTTCGGATATCGAGCGTGGAGAGCGCGGACAGCTCATAGAGCGGCTCAAGACTCTCGACAGGGTTGCCGTCAAGATAGAGCGTGCGCAGGTTTTTAAGACCGGAAAGGGCAGTCAGATCGGTGACCTTGTTGCCGCTTAGGATGAGCGACTCGAGCTCTGACAGGCCGGAGAGCTTTGACAGGTCGGAAACGGAGCATTTTGTCAGGCTCAGGCTCTTGAGCTTCGTGAGCTTTGCGATGTTGTCCATGTCCTCGTCCGTGAGGGTTTTGCCGGCTATGACGAGGTTTGTCGCGTCTATGCCGACGGTCTTTCCGCCGATTATGAGCTTTTCGCCGGAGCCGCTCTCACCGCCGAGTGCCTTGCAGTCGGCAAGCAGGGCGGAGGCTGCCCTGCCGCTGTTGTCGGCGAGCCAGGTCTCCAGCGCCTCGACGGCCTTAGAGTACTTCTCCTGCGCCATGTAGCAGCGCGCGGTGAGCACTGCGCAGTCCTCGGTGTCCATTGCGTTGCGTGCCAGGGCAAGCTCCACCAGGGCGTCGTTATAATCCTCCGAAATGTAGTAGACCATTGCGTTTTCGTAGTGCTTCTCATATTCCTTTTTGCCGCCGCCGCGGCTCATGAGAACCACGGCAATGGCAATGATGGCTATAATTATAAGTGCGGCGACGCCGATGGCGATGCCGGTCTTCCGGTCGAGCTTGAAGCGGACGTTCTTCTTCTTTTTCATTTTAGTTCTCCTTCGGGCCCGCCTAGATTAGAATGCCCAGTTGCCGTCCTTGAAGATCTGGACGCGCTTGCCGTCGGCGCAGACGCCCACGATGGACATGTCGGCAGTGCCGATCATGAAGTCCTCGTGCATCATGGAGTCGTTGACGCCCATCTCGCGGCATTCCTCAAGCGTGTATTTTTCATAGTCGCGTATGCAGTTTGAAAAGCCCATGCCGAGCGCCAGATGGCAGGCGGCATTCTCGTCAAACAGAGTGTTGTAAAACATAATCTCGCTGTTGCGGATGGGGCTGTCGTAGGGCACGAGCGCGCACTCGCCGAGCATTGCCGCGCCGTCGTCCATGGCCACGAGGGTCTTGAGCGCCTCCTCGTTTTTCTCCGCCTGAACCTCGACCACCCGTCCGTTCTCGAAACGGATCCAGAAATTGTCTATGAGCTGACCGCGGAAGGCGAGCGGGCGGGAGGAGTAGACTATGCCTTCGACCTTTCCCGCCATGGGCGAGGTGAAAACCTCCTCAGACGGAATGTTCGGGTTATAGATGACGCCGGAACCCAGGCAGGGCTCCGCGCCGCCGAGGAAGATTCCCTCGGGCATGAGACCGACGGTGAGGTCGGTGCCGTTTCCGGCCTTATACTGCAGCTCGCGCAGGCCGAGGCTGTTCAAGTACTCACAACGTGAGGCAAGATCCGCGTTGTGCGCGGTCCAGGCCGCGACAGGGTCGTCAGACGCGCGTGAGCAGTCGATAATCGCCTGCCAGAGCGCTTCCACGGCCTGACTCTTAGAAAGCTCTGGAAAGACCTTCTTTGCCCACTTCTCGCCGGGCGCGGCGGCGATGCACCACTGATATTTGTTCTCCATGGAGTCGGAGATGGGTTTTGTGATCTTGTAGCGCGCCTGAATTGACTTTGCGCGCTTCTCCTGATTGATGCCGGCGAGCCCGTCAGGGTCCTCGGAAATAATGTAGATAAAGCAGGGCAGAGTGTCCGCGCGGTGGCGCAGCTTTGCCTCCTGCCATGCCTCAACCTTGTTGAGGGTCGCCTGCTTCTGCCAGCGTGTGTGCAGCTTCACGAGCGGCTGGTGTGACCACTCGACCATGACCTCGCCCGCGCCCGCGCGATAGCATTCCTCGACGAGGATGCGGATGAAATCGGGCTGGTCAAGCTCGGCCTGTATGATGACGGGCTGGTTTTTCTGGATATTGACACCCATTGTCGCGATGAGCTTGGCATATTTTCTCTGAGTCGTTTTCTTCATTTTATCAGCCATCCTTACTTTGGTTAATGTTTAACATTTGTTGATTAAGGGCTTATATTGTGTTATCATATCCTGATGTTATCAGCACTGTCGGTGATATGTTCAGAAATACTAAAAGATTATATCATAGGCTGTTGCGATATGCAAAAATTATCTCCACAGAAGCCATCTGTGGGAAAAAGGAGAAGTCAATGAAAAACACGGAAAAGACAATGGAGAAGCTTGTTGCCCTCTGCAAGAACAGGGGCATCATCTATGCCGGAAGCGAAATCTACGGCGGACTGGCAAATACCTGGGACTATGGCCCGCTCGGTTCGGAGCTGAAAAACAACGTCAAAAAGGCCTGGTGGAAGAAATTCGTGCAGGAAAACCCATATAACGTGGGTCTGGACTCCGCGATACTCATGAATCCGAAGGTGTGGGTCGCCTCCGGTCACGTCACGACCTTCAACGATCCGCTTCTGGACTGCAAGTCCTGCAAAATGCGCCATCGCGCAG
>CAZHUG010000018.1:23241-38433 GCA_964535405.1 uncultured Oscillospiraceae bacterium
ACCTTCAACGATCCGCTTCTGGACTGCAAGTCCTGCAAAATGCGCCATCGCGCAGATAAGCTCATCGAAAACTGGGTCGCCGCAAACGGGCGCGACGAGGTCGTCGTCGAGGCTATGACGAATGACGACATGACGAGCTTCATCCGCGACAATAATATAGGCTGCCCGGGTTGCGGCAAGTCGGATTTCACCGACATCCGCAAATTTAACCTGATGTTCAAAACGCATCAGGGCGTGACCGAGGATTCCTCCAACGAGGTCTATCTCCGTCCGGAGACCGCACAGGGCATTTTTGTCAACTTCCGCAATATACAGCGCACGACCCGCCGCAAGATTCCCTTCGGCGTCTGCCAGATCGGCAAGAGCTTCCGCAACGAGATCACGCCGGGTAACTTCGTTTTCCGCACGCGTGAGTTTGAGCAGATGGAGCTGGAGTTCTTCTGCGAGCCGGGCACGGATCTGGAATGGTTCGAGTACTGGCGCACTTACTGCCATGACTGGCTTTTGAACCTCGGCATGAACGACGAGAACCTTCGTCTGCGCGATCACGAGGCCGAGGAGCTGAGCTTCTACTCAAAAGCGACGACAGATTTCGAGTATTTGTTCCCGTTCGGCTGGGGCGAGCTCTGGGGAATCGCAGACCGCACGGACTACGACCTCACGCAGCACCAGACCCATTCCGGACAGGATTTATCATATTTCGATCAGGAGAAAAACGAGCGCTACGTGCCCTATGTGGTCGAGCCGTCCCTCGGCGCTGACCGCGTGACGCTGGCGTTTCTGGTCGAGGCATACGACGAGGAGGTCGTGGACGCGGCGAAGAACGACAGCCGCGTCGTCCTGCGTCTGCATCCGGCGCTCGCGCCTGTGAAGGTCGCGATACTTCCGCTGTCCAAGAAGGAGGTTCTCTCCGGCCCTGCAAGAGAGCTGTACGCCGATCTGGCGAAGGACTTCATGTGCGAATATGACGACACCGGCTCCATCGGCAAGCGCTATCGCCGCCAGGACGAGATTGGAACGCCGTTCTGCGTGACTGTGGACTTCACGACCGTCGGTGACGACAAGACTGAGGCCGACCACTGCGTCACGATACGCGAGCGCGACAGCATGGCGCAGGTTCGCCTGCCTATAAACGAGCTTAAAGATTACCTTAGGGAGAGGCTGAAATATTAACAGATGAAATTTTCCGCCAAAAGGCAGGGCGCTAAAGGCGGGGAGCGCATTTTTACCCCCGAGTACAGACCGCTCGCCCTCGCCGCCGCCTGCCTGCTGACAGGCCACCTGCTGGCCTTTGTGTGCAATTTGGTTGAGACGCAGAGTTTCGCCGCCGCTGTGAGCTTTCTGTTTTCCTGCTCGCCGCGCGAGCTTGCGACGGCGCTTTTTCTCTCGCTGGTCGTCGCGGCGCTGACGGGGCTGACGCGCAGCCTGTTTTTCGCGGGGCTTTTTACCGCGCTCGCGTCGGTCGGCATGTGCGTTGCTGACTACTACAAAACGCTCATAACCTCAACCCCGCTGGCAATCTCCGATTTGTCACTGGTCACGAACCTTGGCAATATAATGGAACTGAACAGCGGCTCAATAAAGCTGACGACAGGGCTCGCACTTGCGCTTGGCATAGTCGTGCTGATGCTTGCGGGACTTTTCTGCCTCTCCCGCAGGCTGCGCCTCGACTGGAGGGCGAGTCTGGGCGTGTTTGTGACCGCCGCCGCGCTGTTTTGCGGCATGTTCTGCATTTCCGCGTTTTCAAGCGCGTGGTTCTACGCTCCGGTCGGCCTGCCGCCGGGCGAGGAGTATTCCCAGTCTCAAGTGAACGCGAAAACCGGTGTGGTGCTCGGCCTGTGGCGAAGCTTCGCCTCCTCTGTGGAGGAGGCCGGGCCGCTTCCGGTGGACGAGCTGGAGCTTGCTATGCGCGACGCGATGGAATACATAGACTCCGTGCCGCAGGGCAGCGCGTCTGATGTGACTCCGCATGTCATCTTCGTGCTTTCGGAATCGTTTTTCGATCCCGAAGGGCTCAGCGGTGTGGAGTATGAGTCAGACCCGATACCTGATTACCGCCGCGCCTGCGAGGCCGGCGTGTCGGGCAGGTTTTACACCCGCACGCTGGGCTATGGCACGAGCAATATAGAGCTTGAACTGCTCACGGGCATAAACGGACGCTTTCTTGCCACGGACGACATGATATATAAGTGGGACCGCGACAAGCTCATGACCGTGCCGGCGATGCCCCTGCTTTTTCAGCGCGCTGGATATTACACTGCGTATATCCACACATTTAACGACAATATCTACAATCGCAGCAATTACTATCCGAGCCTCGGCTTTGATGAGCTGTTTTTCTCCGAGGATTTTGCCGAAATTGACCCCGATGCCGCCGCGGCGGACTACTACTGGGGCTATATGGAGTCGAAGATATCCGGTCAGTTCTACTCGGACGACTATATGGCGGAGCTCATAATTGACCTGTTCGAGCGCGAGCGGCATAGCGCGCCCCTGTTCCTCTGGGCGGTTACCATGGAAAATCACACGCCCTTCACGGCTGATAAATACAGCGAGTATAATCATCCCTTCAGCTCTGAACTGAGCGAAGCGGCAGCTGCTGCTCTCGCCTCGGTGACCGAGGGCATCGCCAACAGCTCCGCCGCACTCGGCAAGCTCATGGACTACTTCCAGCAGGTGGATGAGCCGGTGATACTGGTCTTTTTCGGCGACCACAAGCCCGGGCTTCGGGTGGACGGCTCGACGCAGACGGTCTACAGCGAGCTTGGTATGGCCTCCGCTCTCGCCTCCGACTGGGATTTGGAGACAAGACTTACCATGTACTCGACCGACTATGTCATCTGGGCGAATGACGAGAGCCTGCTTCCGGACGATGCCGGGGCGCGCCGCGACTCATCGTCCACGACCCTCGGCCTGCAGACGATGCTTGCAGCGGGGCTGGAGCTTGATGATTACTGGCGCATGTGCGCTGTGGCAAACGAGGCCGCAATTGCCTATAACTCAAACTTTTTTATAAGTGCGGACGGCAGCGCGTTTGAGCGGATCCCGGGCAGTTTGGACGAGGAATCCGCGCACAAACTGGGCATAATGACAATGCTGATGCGCAACACCTTCTCGGGCAATGAGGGGCCGACCTTCTATGAACTGGAGCAGGCGCTTGCACAGCGGCTGGCGGAAAAAGAAAGCGGGGAGACAAAACCATGACAGCCGGACAAGAGGCAGTGAAGTTTTTAAAGCCATTTGGCTGTTTTCTCGTGCTTTTAGTGACGGTCAGCGGCCTGATTTTGATGTTCAGCTCCGCAAAGGAACCCATCAAGGGCTACGAGCCGCCGCAAACTTCGCAGTATTATAGAGCGCATCTCGACGAGCTCAAAGAAGAGCTGGAGGAAAATGTGTTCCCGGAGATAGGCGGCGTTGACCGCTGCGAGATAAGCGGGGACACGCTGACGATTTATTTTACAATGCCGGATCATGTGATAGAACGCGCGGCGATTTTGCGCTACTACGACGCGGCACTGTTCACATTTTACGAACCCACGCAATAAAACCGCAAAACAAAAATTGATATAGGCAGGGTGATACACTAGTGAAACATGGATTTATAAAGGTAGCCGCCGCAGCGCCCACAATTAAGGTGGCAGACCCGGGCTACAACGCAGGCAGCATCCTGGAGAGCATAAAGGCTGCCAAAGAAAAAGGGGTAAAGCTTCTCGTGACGCCGGAGCTGTGCCTGACAGGCGCGACCTGCGAGCATCTGTTTTATCAGCGCACACTGATAGACGCCGCGGTTGAGGGGCTCAAAATAATCCTCGACGCGACTACGGGACTGGACATGCTGGTCTTTGTGGGAATGCCTCTGGCAGTCGGCGGCAGACTGTATAATGTCGCCGCCGCGATCTACGGCGGGGATCTGCTCGGCTTCGTGCCGCGCACGAACACGGAAGGCACGCTGTTTTCCGAGCCTGACGACAAGCTTCTGAATATCGAGCTTCCGGGACTCTATCCCGTCTGCGTCAGCACAGACCTTCTGTTTGACAATGAGCTCATACCCGGCCTCGTCGTCGCGGTGCAGTTCGCCGCCGACCGCCGCATGCCGGTTTCTCAGGCAGTCCGCCACGCGTCCGCGGGCGCTGCCGTCATCTGTGAGCTGTCCGACGCGCCCATGGGCGTTTATACCTCCCGCAACGAGCGCAAGAGCGTCGCCTGCGAGAGCGGGAAGCTGCACTGCGGCTGGCTGTATGCCGCGCCCGGTGTCGGCGAATCCACAACCGATAAGGCCTATTCCGGCCACTGCTTCGTCACCGACGACGGTGAAATTCTGGCAGCGGACGAGAGCGGCTCAAGCCTTGCGGTGAGCGAGCTTGACGTGTTCAACCTCGTCGATGCCCGCCGCCGTGAAAAGACCTTCCGAACTTCCGGCGAGCCCCACGGCATGATAAACTGGGGGCTGGAGGCGGAGGAGACGCGGCTCACCCGCGAGATCGCGCGCGAGCCCTTTGTGCCTGAGGAGGAGCTTGCCGACTTCTGCGAGCGCGCGCTGGATATTCAGGTCTACGGCGTGATGAAGCGCATGGAGTATACCGGCTGCATGAAGCCCGTAATCGGTGTTTCCGGCGGCATTGACTCCACACTGGTCATGCTCGCCTGCGCCAAGGCGCTCGATAAGCTCGGCCTGCCGCGCACGAATCTCATCGGCATCACAATGCCCTGCTTCGGCACGACCGACCGCACCAAGAATAACGCCATCATAATCGCCGAGCAGCTCGGCGCCGATCTGCGGATAATCCCGATAGACGAGAGCGTCAAAAAGCATTTCGAGCTGATCGGTCACGACATGGATGATCACAGCGTCGTGTTTGAAAATGCCCAGGCCCGTGAGCGCACGATGGTGCTCATGAACGTCGCCAACAAGGTCGGCGGCCTGGACATCGGCACGAAGGATCTGTCCGAGCAGGCCGACGGCTGGTGCACCTATAACGGCGACCAGATGTCAAACTACGATATAAACGCGGGTCTCACCAAGACTATGGTTCGCGCGATTGTGAAGCACTACGCCGAAAATTGCGAGGACGAGGTTCTGGCCTCCGCCCTGATGGACGTGTGGAATACCCCCGTGACGCCCGAGCTTCTGCCCATCTCCGGCGAGGGCGACCTCCTGCAGAAGAGCGAGGACGAGGTCGGCCCCTATATCCTTCAGGACTTCTTCCTGTGGCATATGGTCATGCGCGGCGGCTCACCCGAGAAGGTTCTGCGCATTGCGGAGCACGCCTTTGCCGGCGAATACGACCGCGAGACACTCATCAAGTGGCTGCACAGCTACTGCCGCCGCTTCTTCAAGCAGCAGTTCAAGCGCAGCGCCTCGGCAGACGGTCCGGCTGTCATGGGCTTTACGCTCTCCCCGCGCGACGGGCACAAGATGCCCTCGGACGCCAGTGATGTCCTCTGGCTCGATGCTGTCGAGCGCCTGTAAGCTCACAACTATATAATAATATAATAAAATCCGGCCTCCAGTTTTTTGGAGGCCGGGTTTTTTATATTTATCGGAGCCCGAACAGGCTCGGTTGTTTAAGAAATTTTGGCGTCACTGATTGTAAAATACGAACTTCATTCGGGTTTATGCTTGACAGTGAACCACTGAACCAATATAATCTCTAGATAAGTAATGCGCCGAAGCAAGAACGGAAGGGGCCACAGCTATGCCTACAAGAGCTGACAGATTAACGATATCTGTCCCGTTAAGCATGGAAAATGAATTGAATAAGTTTGAGAAGGATTGTTACCATAACAAGACCTGCAACAAAATGCAAATAGACCAAATTATCCGGGGATTGAATTCCCGGCTGAAGAAACCAAGTCTGAAAACGATGAAGATGGACAGGAAATTATATTCCTGAAAAAACCATCGCGCCCAAAAAGCGTCGTTTTCAGACTTTTTGTATTTTCGTACATTTTGATTGAATGTGCATATATAAAACGCTATTAACTGCCTGCCCGTTATCAAGCGGATTATATTTCCAGAATATACCTTGTTTCGAGCAATTTCTTACTTTCTATAAACTATAATGCATGCAAAATGCACAGTCTTGTTTTGATAATTGCTCCATGGGAGGAAGAATGAAAACGATAGCCAAGATATGGAACATAGTAAGCTGGATTCTGGTATTTATGCTTGTGCTCTGCGCGCTGCTGCTGGTCGGCGTCCGGCTGATTGGGCTTACACCCTATGCAATATTATCGGGCAGTATGGAGCCTACATATCATGTCGGATCGATTATTTACGTCAAATCCGTCCCGTCGGAGGCTATCGAAGTCGGCGACCCGATCACCTTTGTCTTAAACGAGGATTTAGTCGTGGCAACTCACAGAGTCATAGATATAGATGCTGAAAACGAGCTTTTTTATACTCAGGGCGACGCGAACAGCGCCCCCGACGGCAAGCCCGTTCATTGGAACAATCTCTTGGGCAGGCCTGTGTTTTCAATCCCCAAGCTTGGATATTTTTCAGAATGGATAACAAGCCCGCCCGGCATATACATCGGTATATGCGCTGCGGCAGCCTTGATTATCCTGATGTTTTTGCCGGATATGCTCAAAAGGGCGGACTCGGCAGACAGGGAAAAGGCCGCGTCGAAAAAGAGATAAGGATCCGGCGGTAAACCCCGATGTTCATTGCCGGCGAAACGGGCATTGACATAAAATTTTATGATGATTATCGGAGGAAGAAGCATGAAGAAGAAAATTGCACTGGTTCTCGTGTCCGTCGTTCTCGTTGCGGCGCTCGCCGTGGGTGCCACCCTCGCGTGGCTGACCGATACGGAGACGGTCACAAACACATTCACCGTAGGTAAGGTCGGCATCACGCTCGATGAATCAAAAGTTGACGTGTACGGCGCAAAAGAAGGTGAAGTCCGCGTTATTGCAAACGAGTACAAGCTCATCCCCGGCCATACATACATTAAAGACCCTGTCGTAACTGTTGATGAAGGCAGTGAAAGCTCCTGGCTGTTCATCGAAGTTTCGCAGATCATCAAAGAAGATGCAGAATTCTCTGATTATATCAGCTATAAAATCGACGAAGTTGACGCAATCGAAGGCACAGGCGTTTGGACACAGCTCGGTGAGACCAATGTCTACTATGTCAAGTATGATGCTGATACAGAGCCCCTTGTCAGAACATTCAACGTTATCCTCGATGGAAAAATCGTCGCCAAAAACGTTGATTTTACAGATATGGGCATAAGCTTAAGCTTCACCGCGTACGCCATCCAGGCAGACGGCTTTACCGATGCCGCCGCCGCTTGGGCCGCTTTGAAGCCCAGTACCTAAGACCAATCCTCCGGGTATTACTCTGGAGGGGAGCTAATTCCCCTCCGGGGATTTTCCGTTTTACAGATGAGCCGTCGGGGGGATCCGACGAATTTGAAAAACAGGATGAAGAAGGTAAGTTATAAGCACATAGCCCAAAGAAAGGGTGAATAATTGCCATGAGAAAAAAATTGACAATATCCGGCATACTCATAATCGTGCTTGCGCTTGTGGGCGCCGGCTCTTGGGCGTATTTTACCGCCTCCGGTGAGGCTATAAATATTTTTCAGACAGGCACGATAAGCGTAGATGTCAAGGAGAGCATGCTCACCGACGACGGGGATCTTGTCGAGTACCCCGGCGGGCCTATGAATGCGATGCCCGGAAAGAGCGTTTCAAAGCTCGTCCAGGTGGAAAATACGGGCAGCGGCGCGGCGTATATCCGTGTCAAGCTCGATGTTTCGGTGGCGGTTGGCGAAGACGCTCTTCCGAGCGACTCGGTTTCTTTCGATTTTGACGATATCAACTGGATAAGGGGCGAAGACGGCTACTATTATTATAATGCCGCCCTTGAAGCCGGAGCCAGAACCGCCCCGCTGTTCAAGACCGTGAGCTTTGCCCGGGAAATGGGCAACGAATATCAGGGCTGCACCGTCACTGTGAATGTGCAGGCGTTTGCTGTTCAGGCTGCAAACAATCCGATTCCTGCGGGAGGCGACGTGTCAGACATAACAATTTGGTAAGGAGTTAGACGAGCATGAAAAAGACGACAATAAAGCTTCTGGCTCCTCTGCTGTGCATAGTTATGATGCTCTCGAGCCTCGCCGTGGCGCTTCCGGCGCTGGCGGAGAACGCTGAGCCCGATCCCGTAACCACACCCGTAGTCGAGCCGTCCGCAGAGCCCGAAGCGACCGCCGAACCCACCGCTGAACCAACTGCTGAACCCACCGCTGAACCGGAGCCTTCCGAAGGGGCGGATGCACCTGCGTGCGACTGCGGCGCAGTAGAGGGTGAGGCTCATGCCGCGACCTGCCCCCTTTGCGAAGATGCTTCCGAAGAGCCCGCCTGCCCCGCGGTCGAGGGCAGCTGCGAGCATGGTGACTCCGGTGTCAGGGTTCGTGTCTTTGCGCCTGAGGGAGCCTTCCCGGGGGGGACCGTGCTCACGATCACCCCTGTGTTCGCCACGCAGACAGAGGATGAAGATATCAAGGCGCTGGTGGACGAGGCCGTCGCAGCCGTCCAGGGCGGCATCATAGTCGTGGACAGCCTTGATGAAGTCTGGCCGGCGAACACTAACCTGGCCTTTGACATAAGCTTTATCTACGAGGGCGAGAGAATCCAGCCCGCGGAGGGCTATACCGTGGAGCTCTGCTTTGAGGCAGACGCGGCAAGCGGACTTCTCTGCGATGCCCGGGGGCTTCAGGTCTACCATGTGAGCCGGCCTGATTATATCGCGGAGCCTGTTGGCGATCCGGTCGCGGCTGCGCCGGAGCTCGGCCTGCTCGGCCTTGCTGCCATAGATGGGCCCGTCGCGGAAGATGTGAATGGCGAAGGCCTGACCATCACTGTCCGGGCCGACAGCTTCTCAATTTATGTGGTGAGCGGCATTAACGGCATCATTACAAGTGGCAGCGATCTTGCAAATAGCACTTATGAATATACCCTTGGCACTAATGAGAATGACATACTGTATTTTAGAGGCACCGGGGGAACCAGTGGCCATAGCTGGACGATATCTGATGAAGCTATCGCGGCGATCTCCCGGACTAACGGCAAGAATGTAGGGATCACCGCAAAGGCCGCCGGCACGGTGACTGTCACCCACAAGTGGACCGGCTGGAGTTCCGGAGAAGAATCCTTCAGGCTGAAAATCAGCGCAAAGTCTAATCTGGGCATTGAAGATAGGATTGCGGACACCGGCTGCCTGGTCGCGACCCCGGACGATAGCGTTGCAGGCGAGCTTGCCTACTACAGATGGTCGCGCAGCGATACCAGGACCGGCGACTTTGTTCCACGCACCGAGGAAGACTATTTATACAACAATGATGCGACGAGAGTCGGCATTCGCATTGACCTTGATGGTGACGATGTCAGCCATACCGGCGCGCGCAAATGGTATGTGGTTCAGGCCTACGATGATAAGGGAGAGCTCGTGGGTAGCTCCGACCCGTTCCAGGTGCCATACTACGAAGAAATACAAAACGGCAGCTTTGAACAACCTAAGTGTAAAGATACATGCAACTATGTGTCTGATTCTGACAGCGAAATAATCTGGAAAACAACAGAGGATGACAATGTCATAGAGCTTGGCAGCGCGAGCAACAAAAATAATGTTAATAATGCGTATCATACCAGAGAGGCTGCCGATGGGCTTCAGTTTGCCGAGCTGAATGCAAATAAAGCCTCAACTCTGTATCAGGATGTGCTGACCACCCCGGGTGCCGACCTCTACTGGAGCCTGTCCCACCGCGCACGTGGCTATGCCTCAGGATCTGTGAATAATCCGGAGACGCGTTATGACACAATGTATGTCATTGTCATGTCCGCGGCTGCTGCTGAAAAAATGAACCAGGCCGCAATAGAAGCAATTATCAGTAAATACCCAGACGGAACCTCAGCGGGGAATACAGAAGATTATGAGGTCTGGAAGATTCGCAGTGACAATAAACAGTGGCATGAACACAGCAATAACTCTGATGCTTACAGGGTGCCGGAGGATCAGTACCTGACCAGGTTTTTCTTTGCATCCGGAGAAACTGCCACAAATGACAAGTCGGTCGGCAACCTCATTGACGAGGTGAGCTTCTCAACCGATATGACATATACCATTGAGTATTACCTGCAGAATGCCGTTGGAGCCTATGATAAACTCTCCGCAGAGTCCCAAAATGGCCGGCCGGGCCAACTCGTCACCGCCGGCAAGCATGCGGAATATCTCGGACTTTATGCGCTGGAGAAAACGACTCTTGGTGACAAAGACCATGACGGCTCTACATCCATGCGTCTGGGAGAGGAAGCAAGCAACACACTGAAAATTTTTTACGTCAATACGGGCATCTCTATCAGCAAAAAGGTGGTCGGCATTGATGATGAGGATTTGAATGAACTTGACGCGACGTTCACGTTCACACTCTCCGACTCAAACGGTGCGCTCGCCACGGCTGCTGTCCATGTTGCCCATGAGGGTGAAGGCTCTGCAATGTTTGTGACAGAAGACGGCAGCAAGTTTGTACCAGAAAGTGGTAAGAGCTACACAATCACAGAGGCTGACCCGGAAAATGCGATTGAAGGCTATGACTATGTCGGCACAAAATGCCGGAATGGTGAGGCGCTCACTGAAGGCCTCAGCTATGAACTCAAAATGGGAGCCAGTCGGGCGGCCGCGTTGGAGGTCGAAAACGAATATAAGCCGAAGCCCAAAACCGCAGACCTGACGATTGTGAAGACGTTCGACTCCCGGTACTCGAGGGACAGCGCGATCTTCCGTGTCAAGGATTCTGACGGCAATTTGATCACCTCGGTAGTAATCGAGGGGAGCGGAAGTGCCACCATCAAGGGTCTGAGCATCGGCGAAACCTACACAGTTACAGAGGATGCCTCCTGGAGCTGGCGCTATATGTCTAATGACGGCGAGCGGGAGGTAAAGCTCGAGGCAGACGGCAGTGTGCTCAGCTTCGTCAATTCGTTCGTGAACGACAAATGGCTCAGCGGCAGTGCGATTGCGAAAAATAACTGGGCCGCCCCGCCGATAGAGGCAGAAAACGAAGAAAAAGATAACTAAGAAAGGGAGGGACGTAAAATGAAATCTAAAAACATGAAGAAATCAGTACTGCTCGTCCTTTCCCTGGCGATCATACTCATGGCCGCGGTCGGAGGCACAATGGCCTGGCTTGCCGCCGGGAGTGACGAGGTCATAAACACCTTTATCCCTGCGCAAGTCAGCTGTGCGGTGGACGAGAGCTTTAAAAACGGCGTAAAGAGCGACGTTCGCATAAAAAACACCAGCGACATTGCGGCCTACATAAGGGCGGCTGTGGTCGTCAACTGGGCTGACGAGGACGGCAACATCTACGGCGCTCCGGTATCCGGCGGTGACTACACAATGGTTTTAGATAATACAGACTGGTTTGAAGCAGGCGGTTATTACTACCACAAAGCTTCAGTAGCTCCCGACGGATTTACTGGAATTCTTATAGCATCCTGCACAGAGACTGCCGGCAAAGCCCCCGAGGGCTATCGCCTGCAAGTGAGCATACTTGCCGAGGCAATTCAGGCAGCGGGTAAAAACGGAGAGGGCGTAGCGGCAATTGCGACGGTCTGGCCCGTGGAAGTAATAGACGGCACTCTCGCCGCCAGAAACGGTTAAGGGGGCGCAGACATGAAAAATAACATTAAGCGCCTCATGTCCCTGCTGATGTGTGCCGTTCTGCTTCTGGCAATGGGGGGCAACGCACTCGCGCTCGGCGCGCCCGCGGTATCCACCATCACCTACGACGATGAAAACGGCTTCATTTTCTCAAATGCGGACTCCTCCGGTCACGCCTCCGGCAGGGACTGGAGCAGCACGACGGATCTGTTTTCAAGCAGTGACTTCAAAAACATCTTCCCCGGCGACAGCATAGACGGAAGCTTCCGCGTCGCGACGGCAGCCGGAAACAGCTATTCCTACCGCATATATCTTCACGCGAAGGCCGTGGACGAGGAATACCAGCCGCTTCTGGGTAATATGACACTGACCGTGAACGGCAAAACCGACGATGACGGCAAGGAGAGCTGGCTGTATAAGCTTCTCGCCGAGCTCGGGATCATCAAGCAGCTTGACGAAAAGTCGGAAAACGTGCAGTACAATGCCGGCGAAACGATAGACAAGCGCATTCTGCTGGGCAGCTTTGACGCCGGCAAGTCTGCCGATTTCGACCTGCAGCTGCAGGTGTCGGAGCAGATGGGCAACGAGTTTCAGAACGCCTATGGCGAGCTGGTCTGGGTGTTCACGGTGGAGCAGATTATTCCGCCGATAGTCGACCCCGACCCTCTGCCTGCCGGCAGGATTGCGCTGGATCGCGATGACCACTTTGGCTACATAATCGGTCGCGGCAACGGCGGCGTTCAGCCCCAGGCGCAGATCACCCGCGCCGAGGTCGCAACGATCTTCTTCCGTATGCTCACCGAGGAAAGCCGCACCGAGTACTGGAGTCGGGAAAACCCCTTCTCCGATGTTTCCGGCAACTCCTGGTACAATAACGCAATCTCGACCCTGTATAAGTCCGGGGTCGTGGATGGCTATCCCGACGGCAGCTTCCGCCCGAACTCCCCGATCACCCGCGCGGAGTTTGCGGTCGTCGCCACCCGATTCTACGAAGCGTCCGGCGAGTATGACAGCGATGCTTTCAGCGATATTTCCGGGCACTGGGCCTGTGATTATATAAATCACGCAGCTGAGCTTGGAATTGTGGACGGATATGAGGACGGCAGCTATCATCCAGCCGCCAACATCATCCGTGCCGAGGCAATGCAGCTGGTGAACAACGTTCTTGGGCGCAGCCCTAAGACGGATGGTCTGCTTCCGGATATGTTCAGCTGGCTGGACAATATGAACACCGAGATGTGGTATTACGCCGCGGTGCAGGAGGCAACGAACTCTCACGACTATACGATAGACGAGGCCGGCGGTCACGAGATCTGGACTGAGCTTCTCCCGATCCGTGATTGGGGCGCACTTGAGGATGAGTGGTCAACTGCATATTCCGACTGACAGAACAAAAGAAATAACAATGGCGCGTTATGGCTTCCCCGTAACGCGCCATTTCCCTGCGCTGCTTTCCCTGTATATTTTACGGCCTTGCTTTTTCACCGGCTCTGGCTCTTCCGCAACAGCTTATGATGAAAAAACAAGCGGAATAGTCCACAAAATTCGCAACAATTAGCTTATTGAATGTTGGCAGGCGGCATGTTATAGTATTCAGTACCGACTTATTGGCAAAAAAGTCAATAAGCCTGACGAGCCTGGAAAATACCGGGCTGTTCCGGAAATTATATGCATTGGACTGATTAAATGCCTGATCTGAAGCGGATCGCCGCTATACATGACCTGTCCGGCCTGGGCAAGTGCTCGCTCACGGTTGCACTGCCTGTCATATCCGCCTCCGGCGTGGAGTGCTCCTGCATTCCGACGGCGCTGCTCTCGACCCACACGGGTGAGTTTGCCGACTGGACCATCAAGGATTTGACCGACCAGATGCTGCCCATTGCCGAGCATTGGCGCAGTGTCGGCGCGCGTTTTGACGGGATCTACACCGGCTATCTCACCTCGCCCGCACAGGAGGCGCTGATGGAGGACATCATCGCCGCCATCGCCGGGCCCGACACTCTGATACTCTGCGACCCTGTCATGGCGGATAACGGCGAGTACTACGCAAATTTCGGCGATGAAATGTGCGAGGCCTTTCGCAGACTCTGCTCAAGGGCGCATATTATAACGCCCAACGTGACGGAGGCGGCCTTTCTGTGCGGCATAGAATATCGCCCCGCGCCGCACAGCCGTGAGTATATTGACTCGCTTTTATATAAGCTCGCCGAATTCGGCTCGAAGATCATCGTCATAACCGGTGTACACCTTGCCGACGGGGAGATTGGCTCTGTCATTTTCAACCCCGCGACAGGCTGGGAGCACGCGGTCATGTATCCCGTGCGCGGCGGTGTGTTTTACGGCACGGGCGATATCTTTGCCTCGGCACTCGCGGCGCTCATCGTGCGCGGCGCACCCCTGCAGACGGCGCACGAGGCCGCCTGTGAGCTCGTGCGTGACAGCATCGACCGAAGCTGCAAGCGCAAGACGCCCAGGCGCTTCGGCGTGGATTTCGAGGGCGCTCTGCCGGCGTATATAAAGCGCGTGGAGCAGATTGAGTTTAAATAAAGAAAAAGCCTGCGCGGCAAGCACCGCGCAGGCTCTTTTCTTGACTCTTACTTTTTAAAGCGGTCCTTGAGTGCGACGGAGCGGTTAAAGACCATGTGCTCCGGACTGCTGTCGCGGTTGTCCACGCAGAAATAGCCCATGCGCAGAAACTGGAAGCCCGACGGCGCGGCGCTGCCCTCAAGCATCTTCTCAAGCTTGCAGCCGGAGAGAGCCTCAAGTGAACCGGGGTTCAGGCAGTCGATAAAGTCCTTGTCGCCGGAATCGGGGTCGGGATCGGAAAACAGGTTGTCGTAGAGCCTGACCTCGGCGTCGCAGCAGTTGTCAGCGTCCACCCAGTGGATGGTTGCGCCCTTGACCTTGCGTCCGTCGGCGGGGTTGCCGCCGCGTGACTCGGGATCGTACTCGCACAGAACCTCAACGATGTTTCCGTCCGCGTCCTTGACACAGCCCGTGCAGCTTATGAGATATCCGCCCTTCAAGCGGCACTCGGGACCGCCGGGGCTGAGCCTTTTGTACTTCGGCACGGGAGTTTCGAGAAAGTCCTCCGCCTCGATATAGAGGTTTTTGGAGAAGGAAATCTCGCGCTTTCCCGCTTCGGGATCGTTCGGGTTGTTTTCAACCTCGACAGTCTCGCTTTTGCCCTCGGGATAGTTTGTGATGGTGAGCCTGACCGGGCGGAGAACCGCCATGGCCCTCTGCGCGTGTGCGTTCAGATCCTCACGCAGGCAGTGCTCCAAAAGCCCGTATTCGACAGTGGAGCTGGTCTTGGCAACGCCGATGCGCTCGCAAAAATCGCGGATAGAGCCGGGCGTGTAGCCGCGGCGGCGCAGACCGCAGAGCGTCGGCATGCGGGGATCGTCCCAGCCGGAGACGAAATGCTCCTCGACGAGCTTGCGCAGCTTGCGCTTGCTCATGACCGTATGGTCGATGCCGAGGCGGGCAAACTCGATCTGGCGCGGATGGCATGGGACGGA
>CAZHUG010000019.1:0-5511 GCA_964535405.1 uncultured Oscillospiraceae bacterium
AGCGTTTCCAGCGTGGGGGTATCGCCGCAGCAGGCCATGATGATGTCCGGCTCGCAGCCCTGGTCGTTGGAGGCCCATTCCCAGATGCCAATGCCCTGGGCGCAGTGCTTCACCGCCTGGTCCATGGTCAGCCACTGGGGACGGGGGTGCTTGGAGGCCACCATGACGTTCACATAGTTGCGGCTTTTGATGCAGTGGTCAAAGCAGCTCAGCAGGCAGTTGGCATCGGGGGGCAGGTACATGCGCACCACGTCTGCCTTCTTGTTGGCCACATGATCCAGGAAGCCGGGGTCCTGATGCGTGAAGCCGTTGTGATCCTGCTGCCAGACGTTGGAGGCAAGCACGTAGTTAAGCGAGGCGATATCGGCACGCCAGGGCAGCTGAGCGCAGACCTTGAGCCACTTTGCGTGCTGGCTGAACATGGAGTCGATGATGCGGATAAATGCCTCGTAGCTGTTAAAAAAGCCATGACGTCCGGTGAGGAGATAGCCCTCAAGCATGCCCTGGCAGACGTGTTCGGAGAGCATGGAGTCCATGACTCTGCCCTCAGGCGCGAGATGATCGTCAATATCCAGCAGGTCGCCGCTCCAGGCTCTGTCGGTCTCCTCAAAGACGGGAGCAAGCCTGTTTGAAGCGGTTTCGTCCGGGCCAAAGACCCTGAAATTGCGCTGTTTATCATTGAGCTTGTAAATATCGCGTACAAAATTGCCGAGCAGGGACATATCCTGAGCCTCGACCGCACCCGGCGCGGGTACATCAAGAGCGTAGTCCCGGAAGTCGGGCATGCGCAGATCGCGCAAAAGCTGACCGCCGTTTGCGTGCGGATTTGCACCCATGCGGCGATTGCCGACGGGCGGAAGGTCGAGAAGCTCAGGGATGGGATGACCGTTCCTGTCGAACAGCTCCTCCGGTTTGTAGCTGCGAAGCCACTTTTCGATCTGACGGATATGGTCAGGGGAGTCCGGCTGGATGGGAACCTGATGCGCCCTCCAGTAATCCTCAACCTTGACACCGTCAACATAGTCCGGGCCGGTCCAGCCCTTGGGACTGCGCAGTACGATCATAGGCCAGCGCGGACGGGTCAGATCGCCCTCCTGACGGGCTTTCGCCTGATATGCCAGAATCTTTTCAATGCAATCGTCCAGAGCCTCAGCCATCTTGGCATGCATATCGGCAGGATCAGAGCCCTCAACAAAATAGGGCTCCCAGCCGTTGCCGCGGAAAAACATATCGAGCTCCTCGTGCGAGATGCGGGCCAGAACGGTGGGGTTTGCAATCTTGTAGCCGTTCAGATGCAGTATGGGCAGGACGGCGCCGTCAGAGCGCGCGTTTATAAATTTGTTGAGATGCCAGCTTGTCGCAAGGGGGCCGGTTTCGGCCTCGCCGTCGCCAACCACGCAGGCGGCGATCAGACTGGGATTGTCGGCGATTGCTCCGAATGCGTGAGACAGGCTGTAGCCCAGCTCGCCGCCCTCGTTTATCGAGCCGGGGGTTTCAGGCGCGACGTGTGAGGGAATCCCGCCCGGGAATGAGAACTGCTTAAACAGCCTCTGCATGCCCTCGCGATCCTGAGTGATGTTCGGATAGACTTCCTGATAGCTTCCATCCAGCCAATCCTGTGCCACCATTGCGTTTCCGCCGTGACCGGGGCCGGAAATGTATATCATGTCCAAGTCAAATTCTTTTATGACCCTGTTGAGATGTGTATAGATAAAGTTCTGCCCGGGAACAGTGCCCCAGTGACCGACGATTTTCTTCTTTATATCGTCCTCACGCAGTGGCTGCTCCAGAAGTGGATTGTCCAGAAGGTATAGCTGGCAAGCGGAGAGGTAGTTGGTGGCGCGCCAATACTTGTCCATCAATGCAATTTCCTGTTCGCTAACGGGCTGACGTTTACTATTAGCCATGCTTTTTCTCCTCCATTCAAGTAGTAATTAGAACGACCTTAGTATATCACCGATTACAAGAATTAACATTAAATATTTCCCGATAATATTTGGCGATCCGTATACCATATAGAAAAGTCGCAGGAAATATTACCACGGCTTTTCTATATGGTACCGCAGGCATCAAGAGCTTGTTGAATTTTCAGGATTTTAGGTTATAATTGTTATTATTGATTGAATGCTGGGGAAAGGGGTATGCTGACATGATCCTGACAGTGGATGTTGGAAATATAACCATTAGATTTGGCTGTGTACAGGATAGGAACATTATCTGTACCTTCGACCTGGAAATGAATAAAAATAAAACGAAGCACGAGTATGCCGTGCTTATGGAGCGGATTATGACGCTGCAGGGCGTATCGCCGGGCGATGTTGAGGGTGCAATTATTTCCTCGGTTGTTCCACCGCTCACCGCTATAATAAGCGAGGCCGTCCGGCTCCTGACAGGCAAAACCCCGCTTATCGTCGGAGCGGGGGTCAAAACCGGTCTGAATATCGGCATAGATGATCCAAGTCAACTGGGGGCTGATCTGGTTGCTGCCGCGGCAGCGGCGCTTGAGGGGCACAAGCCGCCGGTAATAATTGTGGACATGGGCACGGCGACCACTATAACTGTCATTGATAAAAACCTCAGGGTGCTTGGCGGCGCGATTATGCCGGGCGTGGGAGTCGCCATGGAATCGCTCTCCGACAGCACCTCGCTTCTGCCCCTGGTTTCACTGGAGGCGCCGAGGAAATTTATAGGCTCAAACACCATTGACTGCATGAAGTCAGGACTCGTATTCGGCAACGCCGCCGCTATCGATGGAATGATAGACAGGATGGAGGAGCAGCTTGGTGAACGCGCACAAATTGTCGCCACCGGCTACTGCGCCCAGCCCATCATCAAGCATTGCCGCAGGGAGATGAGCCGCGACGATAACCTGACTCTGAAGGGTCTGGCGCTTATTTGGGAAAAGAACAAGAGAAGCAGAAAATAACTAAGCCGGTGGTTGAATCGCGCGTTTCAACCACCGCTTGCTGTTTTTTTGCGCAATCCGAGGCTAAGATTAATGTGCAGGCCGAAGGGAGCGCAAAAAAATGATTGAAACGAGGAGTTGGCAACAATGTTTAATATGGCAAAAATCGGAAGAAGAATTGCGGAGCTGCGAAAAGAAAATGGTCTCACGCAAATGGGTCTGGCTGACGCGCTTGGCATCAGCTTTCAGGCAGTCAGCAACTGGGAACGCGGAAACACCATGCCCGATATCTCCAAGCTGCAAGAGCTTGCCGGCATACTTGGGGTCAGCATTGACAAGCTTCTGGGAGGAGAAGAGACGGCAGCCGTTATAGAAAAGGCCATGGACGAGACGGCGGTTCTCTCAATAGATGAGTTCAAGGAAGTCGGCGCACTGATGGCGCCTGAGCAGGTGAAAGAGCGCTTTGACAAGTCCCGGGAGAGTGAATCCGGACGGGCTATAAAGCTTGGTGACCTCGTGGCCCTCGCGCCGTTTTTGGATGAGGATGATCTGGGCGAGCTTGCTCTGGCGGTCATTAAAAACGGCTGCGAAATAGATGATATTATACCTCTGGCACCCTTCTTGGAAGAGGATTGTCTGAGCATCATTGCAAGGCAGGCGGTGAGAGATGGCCTGAAACTCAGCAAGCTGGTCGGCCTCGCGCCGTTTCTCGATGAGGAAATCCTGGGTGAGCTTGCCCAGGCGGCTGTTGTAGATTTAAGCAGGATAGATGAGATTACATCGCTTGCGCCCTTTCTGGATGAGGACATGCTCGGCAGTATCGCAAAACAGATTATCCGTGACGGGGCCGGCACTGATCGCATAGCGGGGATCGCACCCTTCCTGGATGAGGATGACCTGGAAGACATTGTTTCTATTGTGATTGAACGGGGCGGCAAGGTTGGATCGCTTTCCTCGCTCGCGCCGTTTCTGAGCAGCAGAACGCTTGGAAATCTTGCAAAGGCGGCGGTTGAAAAGTCCGATTTTGGTGGTTTCGATTCAATTTCCCAGATCTTCAATGAAAAGAGAAAAAAGGACAGAAGAAGGGAAAACGACCGCTGAGGCACGATGAAAAAACGAGCAGGTGACGGATATTTATCCTCCCTGCTCGTTTTTATATTATATTTAATTTACAGATTAATAAGCCGCCAGATGATGGCGCAAATCTCCGCTCGTGTGATAGGCGAGTCGGGCTTGTATACGAGATTGCCCTCGGCGTCATAGGAACCCTCAACGACTCCGGCATTGTACAGCGCCGCCACGTAGACATCGTCGGTATCCGCAAAAGGCTCGTCCCCGCCGGGTGTGAGCCCCAGTGACAGGGCGGTGAGCTTCGCCACAAGCCCACGGTCTATGTAGTGGTCGAGGTCGGTTACCTCGTTCTCTTCCAGAAAGCCTTCTGTCCGGGCAAGGGCCAGATAGCCGTCCGCCCAGTGCTCGCCGAGAGTTTCCTGCTCCGGATGTCCGGCAGCGAGCAAAAGAAGCTTTGTCGCCTCACCACCGGAGACGCTGACATAGGGCTTGAAGCTGCCGTCGGAATAGCCGTCCGCTATGCCCAGATAGGCAAGCGGTGACACATATTTGTAAAACCATTGCTTATACAGTATGTCGGTGAAGCTGGATATTGTGAGACCGGACTCAAGCTTGTACAAGGAGAAGTCCCCGTCGTCATGCTCGACGTGCTCAAATTCGTAATTTGGCGTGCCGCCGAAGCGATAGTCGCCGTAGAGGAACATTTTAGCCTCCGCAAGTCTGCGGCGAATAAGTGGTTCAAAAAGCTCACCCTTGTAGTTGCTGTAGCGCGCAAATGCGTTTATAACAACAAGGTCCTTATAGCTTCTGATGCCCGTTTTAAGCATGGTATACAGCCTGTATTCGCTTGTCATCCAGCCGTAGCCCAGATTATAGGTCAGGCTGACAAGAGCGTCGAACTGGTTCTGAGAGAGCTTCAAGTTGAGCTTTGCGGCCATGTCGTTAACCTTGCCGCTGAATCTTTGGACGTCGGCGCGCATCAGCGAGTCCGCCTGCTCAAGCGTGATTCCGTCAGGCCACTCCCGGGGCTGACAACGGGTGCCGTAGCCTATAGCAAGACCGCCTCCATCCTCATAAGGTGTGGAGGAAAAGCCTTCATAGAATTTTATGAACTTTATTACTGCCTCACTTGCGGACATGCCGTCATCATTGTTCTCAGCAAAGGCAGAACAAGCTCCGAGCAGTGTAAGGGCGAGCAGCAGACAAAGAGTTTTTTTCAGCATCATATACCTCCACGCGGGATAGAACTTAATTGTAACATGAAATGTAAAAACAATCAATCTTATGTCAATTTTGTTGCATCCTGGAATATTTTATATTGTTATTAAAGGAAGAATCGGGTATCATTATACATGCTCGAAAGCAAAATAAAAAATGAAAAGAGGCGCTTCATGAAAATTACTTGGCATGGGCATTCTTGTTTTGAGCTTTGCAGCGGAGACTACTCAATAGTTATCGACCCATATTACTACCGCAGCGTCATGGGCTATCCGGAGCTTCGGCTGACGGCGGATGAGCTGCTGTGCAGTCACGAG
>CAZHUG010000019.1:5521-11619 GCA_964535405.1 uncultured Oscillospiraceae bacterium
AAGCGGCAGGAAAAGCCCCTTCGAGATTGAGACATTTGATACATATCACGACATGATACGCGGCAATCTGCGAGGGGGGAACACAGTACACATATTGCGTGCCGAGGGACTTAAAATCGTCCATTTGGGCGATCTCGGCTGCCCCCTGACGCCGGAGCAGAAGGAGAAAATTGCGCAGGCCGATGCGCTGATGCTGCCTGTTGGCGGGATATTGACAAATGACGCATCACAGGGCTATTATCTGTGTGAGGCTGTAAAGCCGAGAGTCATAATTCCCATGCACTTCGGCGGCAACGGACGTGGAAACCACAGACTGCACCCACCGGAGGAATTTCTTGACTTTTATGAAGACGATATTGTGCGGCATTATGTTTCAGCTTCCATGGAAATTGATGGAGATACCCCGGCACAGATAGCACTGTTTATATAAAGCATCAGCACAGTCTTTTCCCGGGTCAAGACTGTGCTGATATATTATTTTGTTTCAGAAGCAATTATTTAGAAGACACATTTTTTGTGGCAGACATATGGATATATTAGATAAACACCACTCGTGCCGCCACTTATAATGCGCAGTTTAGTATATATGAGAAATATAGCACAATATTTATTATTCATCCAATCGATCTTCGTACAAGATATCGATTGATATAAGTAAAGTGTTTGTGGTAAACTGACACTTGACCGCCACAGAGAGATGAGAGAGAAAAGAAAATATAAAAAATCATATGGGATAGGGAGTTGTGGACGACATGAATTTTGATCATATTCGCAGTCAGGATGCCGAGGTTTGGCAGGCAATGGAGCAGGAGCTCGGCCGCCAGAGAGACCATATTGAGCTTATCGCATCGGAGAACTTTACCTCTCCGGCAGTGATGGAGGCCGTTGGCAGCCATCTCACAAACAAATATGCGGAAGGGTACCCCGGCAAGCGTTATTATGGCGGCTGTGAGTATGTTGATATAGTTGAAGACCTTGCCCGCGACCGCGCAAAGGAGCTTTTCGGCGCTGAGCATGCAAATGTTCAGGCTCACTCCGGTGCTCAGGCAAACGTTGCGGTATACCTTGCGCTGACCAAGCCCGAAGATGTAATCATGGGCATGGATTTGTCACATGGCGGACACCTGACACACGGCTCAAAGGCCTCCATAACTGGAAAATACTTCGATGTGCGCCCCTACGGCGTGGACAAAGAGACTGAATTAATAGATTATGACGAGATGCTCAAAATTGCAAAGGACTGCCGGCCCAAGATGATCATCTCGGGTGCTTCAGCGTATCCGCGCCTGATTGACTGGAAGCGTATACGCGAGATATGCGACGAGGTTGGAGCATATATGTTCGTCGACATGGCCCACATAGGCGGACTCGTTGCAGGCGGCGCTCACCCGTCTCCTGTGCCCTATGCGGATGTTGTAACCACCACCACGCACAAGACTCTGCGTGGACCGCGCGGCGCCATAATCCTCTGCCGCGAGGAGCTTGGAAAGAAGATTGACTCCGCAATTTTCCCGGGCACTCAGGGCGGACCGCTCATGCATGTCATTGCGGGTAAGGCCGTCTGCCTCAAGGAGGCAATGCGCCCGGAGTATGCCGCGTATCAGCATCAGGTCGTCAAAAACGCCAAGGCGCTTGCCAAGGCGCTGTCCGACGGCGGCGTGCGCCTTGTTTCAGGCGGCACGGATAACCACCTTATGCTTGCGGATACCATGAGCCATGGCGTGTACGGCAGGGACATGCAGGAGCTTTTGGACAAGGCACATATTACAGCGAACAAAAACTCCATTCCCTTCGACGTTCAGCCGCCGCATCTGGGCAGCGGTGTGCGCTTCGGCTCACCCGCGGCAACCACCCGCGGCATGGTCGAGGAGGATTTCACCCAGGTCGGACGCATGATAGTTCGCCTGATGGACGAGCGCGAGGCTGCCATCGAGGATGTGAAGGAGCAGGTCATTGCGATCTGCGAGAAGTATCCACTATATAAGGATGTAATGTAAATGCACAGAATACTGGTGGTCGAAGACGATCCGATTATCGCAGCAGCCATAAAAAAGCATATTGAGTCCTGGGGCTGTGAGGTTTTCTGCGTCTCGGATTTTGCAAACGTCATGGCTGAGTTTGCGGATTTCGACCCCCAGCTCGTGATACTGGACATCTCGCTGCCGTATTATAACGGCTATCATTGGTGCGGAGAGATTCGCCGGGTTTCAACAGTGCCGGTGATCTTCATTTCAAGCGCCTCCGACAACATGAACATAGTCATGGCGATGAACATGGGCGCTGATGACTTCATACCCAAGCCCTTCGATCTCAATGTACTGACTGCAAAGGTTCAGGCAATTCTCCGCCGCGCGTATGACTTCGGCGTGTCCGGCAGTGTGCTATCCTACGCAGGCGCAGTCTTGAGCCTGAACGACAGCGTGCTCTCCTACGGCGGTTCGAAGGTGGAGCTCACAAAAAACGAGTTTCGCATACTCGATACGCTGATGGAGCGGCGCGGTGAGCTTGTCTCGCGCGACACGCTCATGATGCGTCTGTGGGAGACTGACAGCTTTGTTGATGAAAACACCCTGACGGTGAACGTCGCGCGTCTGCGCCGAAAGCTTGAGTCCGTCGGGCTGACAGACTTTATCCGCACCCGAAAGGGACAGGGCTATATCGTGGACAACAAGGAGTAGGGCATGTTTTTTGACTACCTGCGCCGCCACTTCAAAATTATAATAATGCTGCTGCTGTTCGTGGCGATATTTGCAGGCGTGTTTTCCCTGTATGAGCTGCCGGTCGAGGCTGTGGGTTATGCATCCTTGCTGTGCCTTGTCAGCGGGGCGGCGCTGTTTGCCTTCGGCTGCACGCGCTACATGCGCCGCTGCCGGACGCTTTTGGATCTCAAGGGCAAGGTCACGATATCCATAGACGGGCTTCCTGAGCCCAAGGGCGAGCTTGAGCGGGAATATCAGGAGCTTGTTCAAATGCTCTACGATGCAAAGCGCAGCTCGGACGCCCGCTCGTCAAAGGATCGGCGCGAGACCGAGGATTATTACACGATGTGGGCGCATCAGATTAAGACACCGATTGCCGCAATGAGACTGCTGCTTCAGCAGTCGGAGCACAGCGAGAAGGCCAGTTTGCGTGCAGAGCTATTTCGCATCGAGCAGTATGTCGACATGGCGCTGTCCTTTGTGAGACTGGACAGCGATCAATCTGACTTTGTGCTTAGAAAATGCAATCTGGACGAGATAATCCGTGCCTGCCTGCGCAAGTATGCCGGAATGTTCATCCTTAGAAAGCTGCCGATGAACTTTGAGGAGACAAAGCTCACCGTGCTCACGGATGAGAAGTGGCTTGCATTTGTCATCGAACAGCTCCTGTCAAACAGCCTGAAGTACACCCGGCAGGGGAGTGTCGGTATCCACGCCCGCGGCAAATGCCTGGTGATTTCCGACACCGGAATGGGCATTCTGCCGGAGGACCTGCCGCGCGTGTTTGATCGGGGATTTACTGGATATAATGGCAGGGCGGAAAGGAAGGCCACCGGCCTTGGACTGTATCTTTCCGAGCGCGTTTGCAGAAAACTGGGTCACGGCATCAGCCTTGAGTCAGAGCCGGGGCGTGGTACGAGTGCAGTGATCAGCTTTTCGGATGAGACTCTTCTTTTTGAATGATTCCTTACAAAAATGTCATATTTACCGCCGGAATGTAAGCTTAATCAATGGATTACATTCCGGCGGCTTGTTATAATAGCCTTGAAATTAGTTATTTGGAGGCAAGATCATGTCATTACTAGAAGTTGTTGGACTCGAAAAAATATATACGACACGTTTCGGAAACGCCCAGGTTCGGGCGCTCTCAAGTGTCACGTTCTCGGTTGAGGACGGGGAGTATGTCGCCATCATGGGCGAATCAGGCTCAGGAAAGACCAGCCTGCTGAATATTCTGGCGGCGCTCGACAAGCCGACCGCAGGTCAGGTCATGCTCGACGGTAGAGATATCACGGACATTTCCGAGCGTGAACTTGCGGCGTTCCGCCGCGACAATCTGGGCTTCGTGTTTCAGGACTTTAACCTTCTTGACACCTTCAGCCTTCAGGATAATATCTTCCTGCCGCTCGTGCTGGCGCGCAAGGACTATGCGGAAATGGCGGGGCGCATCGGACCCATCGCCAAGAAGCTCGGCATCACGGACCTCTTGGAAAAGTACCCCTATGAGGTCTCCGGCGGAGAGAAACAGCGCGCAGCGGTTGCCCGTGCACTCATAACAAATCCGAGACTCATCCTTGCGGACGAGCCTACCGGCGCACTTGACTCCCGCGCCACGGACGCGCTGCTGCGTGTGTTCGGAAACATGAACGACGAGGGGCAGACCATACTCATGGTCACGCACTCTGTGAAGGCCGCGTCTCACGCGAAGCGCGTGCTCTTTCTTCGCGACGGCGAGGTCTATCATCAGCTGTACCGCGGCGGGCAGACCGTTGAGCAGATGTTTGCAAACATATCCGACACACTGACGGCCATTGCACAAGGCGGTGAGTTCGGTGCGTAAACGCGGCTTTTATTCCAGACTCGCGGTTCGGGGTATGAAGAACAACCGCCAATTCTATATTCCTTATCTGCTTGCAGTAATTGGCACCTCGGCCGCCTTCTATATACTCTCAGCTATAGCTTTTGACCCCGGCTCAAGCCGGCTGGGCGAGGGTACCACCAATGGTCAGGCGTATGTGAAAGTGTTTTTAATCTTGGGCATGGTTGTTGTCGGTATATTTTCATGCATCTTCCTGATGTACACCAACAGCTTTCTCATAAAGCGCCGCAAGAAAGAGTTGGGACTGTATAACGTCCTGGGCATGGGCAAGGGTAACATCGGCAGAATCATGGTGCTTGAGAGCTTCTATACCATGCTGATCGGCCTCGGCGGCGGAATTGCCGTGGGCATTCTGCTGCACAAGCTCGTGACGCTTATCCTGCGCAAGATGATGCGCTTTGAAATTTATTACGGCTTTGCAATTTCACCCTATGCTATCGCGCTCACCGCTGGCATCTTTGTGGCCTTTCTGCTGATGTCACTGGTGTATAATCTCATCAACATCAAGCTTTCAAAGCCCGTCGAGCTGCTACGCGGCGGCAATGTGGGCGAGCGTGAGCCCAAGACCCGTTGGCTGCTGACTATAATCGGAATTTTGTCGCTGGGTGCCGGATATTGGCTGGCAATAACCGTGAAGGATGGCCTGGAGGCAATTGCTTTTTACTTTGTCGCCGTTTTTGCTGTAATTATTGGAACCTACTGCCTGTTTACCGCAGTCAGCATCTTTGTCTTGAAGGCTTTGCGCAAGAACAAGCGTATTTACTATAAAACGAATAACTTCATCGGAATCTCAGGCATGCTGCACCGCATGAAACGCAACGCGGTCGGGCTTGCGAATATCTGCATACTCTCGACTATGGTCATGGTCATGGTCTCCGGAACGCTATCCATGTACCTCGGTGTTGAAGAGACAATTGCGCAAGACTATCCTAAAAACATGAACGTTGCAGTCTCGTATAATCTGACCGATGAGGAGCACTTTAAGTCCGATGCAATGATGTCCACTCTTAAACGGGTCATTGCCGACTGCGGCTACAGCATTGAAAGCGAGGAGCAGGTTGCAAGCCTCTCTTTGGGTGTTGGTTTTGCCACAGACAACAAAATCCTTGCTAAACAGGGCTCCGGCTCCAAGGAGAGGTATGCCTATCTGAGCGTACTCACGGCGGAGGACTATGCGAGCATCACCGGCACAGCGCCGGTCAAGCTTGCGGACAATGAGGCGCTCGTCTATGGCAACTGGGCCAATGGCGGGGAAGAGGTAGAGCTGGACTTTGATGGCAAAGCTGAACCGTCCGTCTTCAGAATAGCAGGGAGACTGGAGCACAAGCCGGTGGCAAGACTAAACTACGTCATCACTACGGAAAGAATATATCTGGTTGTTTCTGACAAGAGCGTTCTGGAAGAGCTGTATTCAAAGCAGCTTGCATCGCTTGGTGACTTTGCCGCCGCGCTGCGCTGGGAGGGCCGCTTCGATCTCGACTGCACGGAAGCCGAGCAGCTTGAGTTTCAGGAGAAATTCT
>CAZHUG010000019.1:11719-36103 GCA_964535405.1 uncultured Oscillospiraceae bacterium
CGCTTCGATCTCGACTGCACGGAAGCCGAGCAGCTTGAGTTTCAGGAGAAATTCTGGTCAGGAGATCCGCAGTATGAAGGCACTGGATATTGGGATAGACTCACTTTAACCATGCGCGCTGAGGCTGAGATTGAAGCCTTCGGTATGGCTGGCGGCTTTTTGTTCCTCGGCATTTTCCTCGGCATCGTCTTTCTCATGGCGACGGCTCTTATCATCTACTACAAGCAGATATCCGAGGGCTATGAGGATCAGCGCCGCTTCGAGATCATGCGTCAGGTCGGCCTGAGCGAGCGCGAGATAAAGCGCTCCGTGCGCAGTCAGGTGCTCATGGTGTTTTTCCTGCCGATTGTGGTCGCGGCGATACACATCGCGTTTGACTTCAACATGGTCATAAACCTGCTGTCGCTGTTCGCTCTCACGAACGTGAAGCTCACTGCGATTTGCACAGTGGCAACTCTGCTCACGTTCTCGGCGGTCTACGCGGTTATGTATGTTCTGACGGCAAAGGCTTACTACAAAATAGTCAAGAACTAGGACGATATATTAGAATATAACACAAAGACGAGGCGGATATTTCCGCCTCGTCTTTGTTATGTAAACCACTATAGCTTCTTAATTGAGAACTCTGATATATGGCATTCTTCAAAGCCGAGGCTGTCATATAGCTGCCGCGCTTTATTTCCGACCACGCACCACAGCTCTACCCGGGAAGAGCCGCGCTTGTAGACCTCGTTGCACAGGTACTTTACAAAGTTGCGCCCTATGCCCATGCCCTGCATATCTCTGCGGATAGAGACAAGGCTGAGCTCGTCGTCGTCAATAAGCCCGTACCCGACGATCTCATCGCCGTCCAAGAAAACATAGGAGTTTTCAGCGCGCGCGAGCCATGCCCTGCGGTTATCTTCCCCCGGCTGTTCTATGCTTGAATCCGGAAAGTCGCCCACGCTCACGCGCATCTCGTGAAAGGCTTCTGCGTAAAGCTTGTGAGCCTCGACATAATCTGCGTCTGTATATTTTCTTATCGGTAGAGCTTCACTGCTGAACTTGCCCCTGTCATGCCTCATCAGCGCACTGCTGAAGCCTCTGTGGTATCCATGCGCTTTGGCAAAGCGTCTGGAGGCTTCATCTGTGGAGATATAGTCAGTGTCAATTTTTTTAGAGCCAAAGGCGCGGATTTTGTCTTCGCCAAAGCGCACAATGTCGCGACCTATGCCCTGACGGCGATACCGGGGTGCAACAAATGCGATCAGGGTGGAGGTAGTTTTATAAAGCTCTATCTGCGCAAGACCCACGAGCCGCTCGTTCATATAAACTGTGTAAAAGCATTCATATTCCGCCTCGACGGGCAGGGAGCTGCCCTCGTCCAGAATCTCTCTTAAAGCCTCGATCTGCGACTGCTCAAGCGGCCTGTATACAAGCTCCTTCGGCGTGACCGGGGTGACGAGGCCTTTAGATATGAATACGATTTCGCCCATATATATCGTCTTGTCATCTTCGCAGATAATCACGCTTTCGTCACTCATGCCGTATATGGGCTGTGACTGGGACAAGTCGAGCAGCTCCTGTGTTATGCCGCCCACATTGATGTGCGGCTCGACCGATATATTAACAAGACCAAGAGCGGGGTAGATCAATTGCTCGCTGTGCTCACATGTGACAGAGCAGATTGCGGTCTCAGCCATGTTAATAGCGCCGGCGCTCATGCCGATTGTGATGCCCTGCCTGTCTCTAAAATCGGGGATAAGGCCAAACTCCCTAAAATATCCGAACTGGGTGGGGGTGTCGCCGCCTGCCAGCCAGACCACGTCCGCAGTGCGAACCGCCCTGGAGGCCTCGTCCATGCCCATTCTGCTGTCGACCACGAAAAAGCTCTCAAACTCAATGCCGCAATCCGAAAAAAGCTTTAAAATGGAGCTTGAGTATCCATCAGTTATATCGTGTGCGTGCTTAAACTCGGACGCCACAAATGCGAAGCTTTCCCTGCTCGTGACCGCTTTGCGCAAATATGCTGAGAAATCGGCCGTGAAGCCCTTATGAAACATGCTGGTTAGTATATTAATCATCGCACTTTTCTCCTGCAAGAATAGATTTAGACAGTATAACACGAAAATCCCGAAAACAAAACGTTTTCGGGATAATACAATTGATTGACGCGCTTTCGCGGAGCGTGGTAATATAGTGATGACAGACTTTGTGAAATACTATTATAAGGGAGGACTAATCATGAGGCGTATAATTGCTTGTATAATCACTCTGCTCCTGCTTTCAGCCTGCTCGGCAGACCCTGCCACTGTGACGGAATCCCCCGCTCCGACCCCATCAGACATCCCGTTGCCGACCGTCGAACCCGCCACGGGGACGGATATTCATACGTACTTTCCAAGGTACATACCCCCCATGGACTTTGAACCTGTCAGCGTTTGGCAGGCTGATTCCTATCCCGGAAACGGCAGGGCTCTGCTCTATCTGGGTGAGGAATCAGACGGCGTCTTGCCCTTCATGGTCCTCACATGCGGCGATGTTTACGATTCTATTTGGTATGATGGCATTGAGACGTCAGCGTTCTCAGCCGAGGCCCTGATGCCCGAAGGCAGCTTTTCTCAATACTACGGCACGGGCGAGTTTTCTACCTATGTTTGCGGCGACATAGAAATCTCCGAAGATACGCTGAGCCTCAGCTACTCCGGCACGATTTCAGAATATCCTGACATGGAGCTGGCGACTGACGATTATTGGCCGAGACTCGTCGACGGGCCACCAAACTATTCGGATGATGTAAAGTATCTGCCTACGAGATTTACGAAGCTGTCCGACGACTATATTACACATATCATGTATTCGATGCCGGCAGTCAGAGAGGAGATCATCTACTGCCCAAACAGCGGTGACACGGCATTTCTCTACGACACCGAGTTCTCCTACTACACAAGCGATCCCAAATATGCGCCCAGCCTGCGTGAACTCAAAATTGGCGACAGCTATGAAGATATCGTTAGAAGATTTCCAAACTCTTTGTACGGTATCGACCCGACCACGCTGCACCCGACTGAGGAGTTCAATTTGATGCTATATGGCAGTAATAGCTGGTATTATAAAGCTTACCTTACCTATTTTGATGGAGTTCCGGCCTACGTGAACGTAAACGCAGTGGACAGGGTAACGTTTTTCCTTGATGAATACCTGAAGATAATAGCCATAGGCTACAATATTGGCGGGGAGCGCCATTACAGCGCATGGCTTGATGTTACGAATGCAAATAGTACATGACTGAAGCACTGCGGGGCAAATTGCCCCGCAGTGCCGCTTTAGTTTTAGCTATAGTTGTTGTTTATCAGTGCTTCTCCCTGAGAAAAATATGCTGTAGGATTATAGTAGCGCACTAAGCGGTTGTAAGAAAGATCTATATAAGTCCTGCTTTCATCAAACGATACTTTATCTCCGCTTGAGTTTCTGTAATACCCGTATGCGCGAACCCCGGCATTTTCTCTGGTTATGTGAAGATGGAGGTGAACAGCTTCCTCTGCATTTCCAGTCTTGCCCATGACTCCGATGGCTTTTCCTGTGCTGACAACATCCCCAACGCCAACCGCCATCGAGTCGAGATGGCAATATGTGGAATAGTACGTTTTAGAAGAGGAGGTTGAATGTCGGATAATGATGCAATTGCCATTAGCATCTCCTCCGTATTCGGAGGCCACTACAGTCCCCGAAGCAATTGCATATATGTTCTTATAGGGTTTTTGGTTGTTGCCTTTATCATGTCTGAAAACATCTATGCCGAGATGACCTGGAGCTACGCGGTTCTTACCCCAATCATTGGAGATGTACCACTTATCGCTTTCATAGTTGATATTTCCGCCTTGTATATACTTACCGGGTGTTCTGGGGTTCGAAGCAAGACGTTTTTCGTCATACCAAGCGCGCGTTCTAGTGGAAGACGATGCCGGAATGTATTCTATAAATGCGTATCCATTCTCCTTCTTTCCGTCAATATATCCTACACTGAAGGGAAACTCGGGCTTAGTCGCAGAGCTGTTGCTAGAACCAGGGCCAAGTCGGGTGTCGCCCTCTTCACTTGTAATATAACGGGTGAGAAACGTCGGACTAAAGACCGGTACAGAGCCAGATTGCACCGTAACCCTGTTCATAGATGCATAGAGGCATTGGCTCGGTGAAGAAAGCTGCACATAGTAATAGCCGCCCTCCCGCCAAAGTATATTAACGTCAGTAGTAATATTCAGAACCTGCCTCATAGGATAAGATGTATCCGGGCCGCAATACAGAATAGTGCCGGCTGAAACAAAACCTGTTGCCATAAAAATTTTCCTTCCAATTAAGTTTTTGTGATGGCCTTCACTGTTAATAAAAGAGCAAATGTTGGCCAAGTTGTAAACATACATGTCTTAATAAATCGAATAACAAAGAAATAGCGACAGTGTGCTAAGAAGCAAGTCCTATAGCACACTGCTGCTGCAAAAAACTGATTAGGCATTTGCATTACACTTGTAGCTCTGATTTAATTTTGTTGAGACCTCTTATTTTTGCTTGATTCACGGCTTGTCTTGTTTTTTTGTACTTACGTGCTATTTGCGAAGAAGACTTTCCATTTACAAACACGCTTGTAAGCACTTCGTTTTCCCAGCTGGTCAATTGCTGATCGCGTGGGAATAGCTCGTCTATTGAACTTTCGATTGTACAGGAATTTAATGCTTCTATAAAACTCATTTGCCCAATACCTATTTCTGAGAACGTTGCAACTTTAAAACTCCTCATTTTTGCTAGTTTGATATACTGATTTCTTACAGAGGTTGCTATGTAGCTCACAATGACTCCGTCGGGTTTGCTTTTAAAGTCTGAGCAACTCATCCTGTACAATAATTCAATAAAGAACAGCTGAAGGTCGTCATAAGCATCTTCGTAATCTAGAAGGAGAGCATACTTTCTTAGTAAATGTTTGAATGTACTAATTAATTCCAAGACAGCATTTTCATCCGGATACAAACAAATCTTGTCACATAGCATAAAATCCCCTCTCTTCTTAAAAGTAAAGAGGGATAATTTGGCAAAAAGTAAACTGTTATCGACCAGTTTTTCATCTTTTTTTACTAATAGCTGTAACATGAGCTGAATTCTCCCTCTTGCGTAATGCTTACAAATAGACAATAATTCAAGTAGTATGCTCGTTTATGTCAAATGGATGCAGCATAGGGACTAAATGTCGTGTAATTAGGGGATTTTTATTGAAATAGAAGCTAAGCAGTTTCATATATTGACGCAAAACATCGATTATGATAGATTTCAATTGTGGGCTTTTAGCCTTGTATAAATGGTCTAATGATAGCAGATTTTTGAACGCTGAATATACGAGAGGTTATATTATGAAACGATTTTTGACAGTATTCATAGCGCTGATGCTGCTTTTGAGCTCCTGTGGTACGCCGCCAACTGAGCCAACGCAGTCCCCGACGCCGGAGGCAGCTCCTAGTCCACCGGCGGCAACAGAAGAAATTGCAATAGAAACCCAGCGCCCCGCCATACGTACCGTGTCACTGGAGGATTTGCCGAATTATATACCTGAGCTCGGATTCGAGCTTGAAAGCGTGTGGCGGGCTGAGGCCTTCGGCTTTAACGGCGCAGGGCTTTTGTACATGGGCAGGGAAGAGGACGGCGAGCGCCGTGCACGGCTGTATTTTTACGACTTCCCGCAGAAAACCGGGGTGCTTTCAGCTTTTTCGTTGGAACTTTTGCTGCGTTCAGATGGGGAGAAATATGATTTTTGCTTGTCGCAGGAGTATGATGCGCTGAGCTCATACTTTTCACGTTTCTCCGGCACGGCCGAAGAGGACGGCGAAAAACTGCAGATGTCATATTCCGATATAGCCATAGACCTTGAGCCGGAGGAGAGGCTTGAGATTTTTATCAGGGAGAAGGGCACTTACTACATATCTCCCTATGAAGATCCTTCACAGTATTTACCCGGAGACGGTACGCAATATTCACTTGAAAATCGCATGAGGTATTTGCCCTTGGAGTTTGTGCGCCTATCAGAGGAGGAGGCAAACAAGGCCATGTATGATATGCCGCTGTTTCGTGATGAAATTTCCCTGCCCATTGCCCGCACTAGCACAGCCAATGGTATAAGAAGGGTTTTTGGCGATGTGGAAATCAGCTTTGGTGAAATAAACTTGAGCTATTATTACGTGGATATGCCATCATTCCATATGTATGGTCACTATTGGATAGACGACACAGGAACTGGAAATTATACTTTAGACGGCGCCATTTCCTCGGGAGATGATTTTCCGGTTACCGCCCGCGGAATAAAAATCGGCCAGAGCTTATACGAGGTAGCGGCCAGGTTCCCCGGAAGTGAGAATATTTTAGATAACTCAGATGACTATGAGAAAGAATATATAATTATTTTGCTTTTCGGACGAGAAGAGCAGGGGGGTATTTTCGGCACTGCTTATTATAGAGAAGGCTATTTAACCCAGCTGATTTATTCCTTTGACGGGGAAGCTGTGAAGCTTCACTTTGACAGCGATGGCAAGCTGGAACGCTTCCATTGGTTTGAATTATAATCCGCTCAAAATAGGCAGGTGCACATTGTGCACCTGCCGGTAGATCAATTGTAATTATTGCTAATGAACGATGCGCCATCGCTAAAATACTTATCAGGATTAAAGTATCTCGTGCTGTTGTAGTCAAGATACCCGGGGCCTGTTTCGACAAATTTTGTTTTCACAGTATTAACTTTGTGGTACCCGGGATTGTCAACTCCCTCATTATCACGAGTGATGCAAATATGAACATGCGGCGCGTCAGAGTTCCCAGTGCTTCCCATAACACCAATTGCCTCTCCTTCGCTGACGGATGTCCTGTTGTAATAGGAACTGAGATGGCAATAGTAGGAGTAATAATTCTTGCCGTTAATCGTATGCCTTATAACAACAACGTTCCCGTTTCCGCTGTTATATCCAGTAGCTACGACTGTACCGGCTGCGATGGCATAGACTTCTTTGCCAGTGACCTGCGTTGAATTAAGATGACGTTGTATATCTACGCCAAGATGACCATAAGACCAGGTTTTGCTTGTTGATGTTAAATATCCGTTCCAAGGATTACCTTTATACCAAGTTTCCCCGTCGCTATTTATTGTATGACCATGGGTGTAATTGCCGGGCGTGGGTTTGCTGGTTGTAAGCTTTGATGTTTCAAACCATGCTCTGCGTTTGCCCGCCTCTGCTTTCCTCTGATATTCAATAAAAGAATATGAGCCCTCTGTTTTTCCCGCCAGTATTCCGACTGTCTGTGGAAAATCTGGAGCCACAGAAGTAACGTAAGCAGAACTTGATCCAAATCTGGCTATTCCGCCATCGCCGCTTACATATCGAGTTGATATAGACGGATTGTATGTAATTACTGATCCGCTGGTTATGACGACAGCTGAGCTCGGAATATATAGTCGCCTATTCGGGGATGAGAACTCAGCATAATAGAATGTGCCTTCTTTCCATAAAATAGAAGCCTGAGTGTTGGCAGATACTATACCATAGGACAAAAATGTTGATGTGTTTGGACCATGATATGTAAGTGCAGATGATGTAGTTCTTCCTATTGCAGCCATAATTTTTCTCCTTTAATTTATTTGCAAATATGATACCGGCCAGTAAGCTTTGCAAATAGTAAGGAGACATAAAGGTCGTTTTTGTAAACATGATGCAATATTATGGTCCTTCGGCTTAAGCAGAAGCAGATGCAAACACACTTTATAGTCATTCTTTTTCTCGGAGCTTTTCTATTACATCCTTAAGCTTTTGGGGTAATGGCAGGCCGATTTGTCCAGCATTTTCTATAATGCTGATCCCTTCATTTGATAAGTAAAACATGATTAAAAGAGTTCTCAGACTGCTCCCGGAGCCTATAATATATGTGTCGATGACAGTGCCCATGGAGATAACGATAAAGATAAACAATTTTTTGCATATTCCTTTAAAACCTACTTTACTTGAAAGCTTCTTATTATGCATTGCAAGTAGCACTCCCGAAACATAGTCAAGTGCGACAAAAGCTATCAATGCATATAACAATGCATCGAATCCCCCAAATAACGCGCCCAAGATTCCGCCTATCACGGAAATGTATACCTGCACATATGTTAAAATAGCTTTCATTTTTTACCTCGATAATTAGCTGCTTGTCTAACTATAGGACTATGTTAAAAAAGCAGTATATTTGTTTTCATATCATGTATAATAAAGAAGGCATTTCTATGATTTTGTAAACAGCAGTCGGAAAAGAGGGCCGGAGACAGCAGCTTTGAAGTAAGGGCACAATGCTGACCAAGAATAAACGAAGGCAAGGAAAAACCCTTGCCTTCATTTCTTGTCAAGCAAAAAGCCCTGCAACCAAGTAGTTGCAGGGCTTTTGCAAGTATAATATTATCTCTTGGAGAACTGGGGTGCGCGACGTGCGGCCTTGAGACCGTACTTCTTACGCTCTTTCATTCTCGGGTCGCGGGTCAGGAAACCAGCGGCCTTGAGCGGGGCACGGAACTCGGCGTCCACTGCGAGCAGTGCACGGGAAAGTCCGTGGCGGATTGCGCCTGCCTGTCCGGTAACGCCGCCGCCTGTGACGGTGGCAACGATGTCGACCTTACCGAGGGTGCTGGTGGTGACCAGGGGCTGACGGACGATGAGCTTCAATGTCTCAAGTCCGAAATAATCGTCGATGTCACGGCCGTTGATGGTGATAGCGCCGGTGCCGCCGGGAAAAAGGTGCACACGAGCGACAGAGGACTTGCGGCGGCCAGTGCCGTACATGTAAGCCTTCTTGCTTTTATAGGTAGCCATTGTCTATTTCCTCCCTTAGCGGTCCCAGACTGTGGGCGTCTGCGCGGCATGATCGTGCTCTGCACCGCGGAAGACGCGCAGCCTTGTGAGCTGCTGGTCTGCGATTTTGTTTTTCTGCAGCATGCCACGGACAGCAAGGCGCATGGCCAGCTCGGGCTTCTGCTTCATGAGACGGTCGTAGCGGGTCTCTTTCAGTCCGCCGGGATATCCGGAGTGTGTGCGATAGAACTTCTGCTCCAGCTTCTTGCCGGTGAGCACAGCCTTCTCGTCGTTGAGTACGATGACATGGTCACCGCAATCCACATGCGGGGTATAATCGACCTTGAGCTTGCCACGGAGCAGGTCTGCCGCAACAGCGGCGGTTTTGCCCAGGGGCTTGCCGGCAGCGTCGAGAATGTACCACTTGCGGGTGACGGTCTCCTTGTTAAGCATAGTAGTGGACATTTTGTAGCCTCCAATGTTTTTTATCTGATAATGTGTTGACGTATTTGGTCTGCGAGCTTAAAATACTCGTGAACGTGCCTTATTTTTATATCATGGCGCGGCGAGTATGTCAACTGTAAATTTGATTCCAATAGTGAAAGCTCCCTTAATCTCGCTTTTACTCTCAATTACTCGCGTTAACTCAATTTCATTTTCAAAATGAGGTGCATGATGGAACTCAACAGATTTACGGGTTATGTTCGCCGGTGTGCGGATGATTATAACATGCTGGAGCCGGGGGACAGGGTCGCGGTCGGAGTTTCCGGCGGAAAGGACAGCATGGCGCTGCTTGCAGCCCTGCATCACCTGCAACGCTTCCACCCGTCGAGGTTCGAGCTAGAGGCTATAACCATTGATATGGGTTTTCCCGGCATGGATTTTTCTGAGATTCGTGACTACTGTGCAGGACTCGAAATTCCATACACAATTAGCCGAACCGACATACGCGAGGTCGTTTTTGATACCAGACAGGAGGGAAATCCCTGCTCACTCTGCTCGAAGATGCGGCGCGGCTCACTCAACGACGCGATAAAGCTGCGCGGCTGCAACAAGCTCGCCCTCGGCCATCACTATGACGATGCGGTTGAGACTTTTTTGATGTCCCTTTTGTTTGAGGGGCGCATAGGCTGCTTCAGGCCGTCTACATACATGTCGCGTGCCGACGTGACGCAGATTCGACCTATGCTCTACCTCGATGAGCAAAGTGTGACAGGACTTGTAGACGCTATGGCTCTGCCGCTGGTTCCCACAACCTGTCCTGAGGACAAAACATCAAAGCGAGCCGAGATAAAGTCGCTGATCGGAAGCCTCTCGAAGAGCTATCCCGACCTGAGGGAACGCGTATTCGGTGCAATGCAGCGTCTGCCGCTGGATGGATGGGGAAGAGAATAGAAATGTACCGCGCCCAATATGGGCGCGGTACATTTTATTAGTCAGCTATTCGTGTCGAGAACGGGTTCCTTAACGGCACGGAGAAATTCGAGCTTTGTCTCAGAAACAATAATCGAGATGAAAATGATGACAAAGCCGATACCGACATGCAGTGTCAGACGCTCGTAGCTGAGCATGATGGAAAAAACAGTTCCAAAGACCGCCTCCAGAGTCAGGATAATGGAAGCGGACTGAGGCGGGGTGTATCTCTGCCCGTATGCCTGCATAGCGTAGCAAAGGCCCGTGCACACAAGTGTGAGATAGGCAGTTGAGAGCCATGCCGAGCTGGGGACATCCGACGGAAAAGGCTTGTCCAGCGGTGCGCTTATGAGACATAGCATGGCGGCCACGGCAAACTGGATCATTGACATCTCCGCGATTCCATATTTTCTCACGGCCTGAGATAAAATAATTATCTGCAGTGCGTAGAATACGCCGCTGAGCAGGGTGAGACCATCACCGAGCCCGACACTGACTCCGCCGTCCAGACAGACGAAGGCCATGCCAACAATACATAAGAGCGCTGCAGCGACGTTGTATCTATCGGGGCGTTTTTTGAAAAATATCCAGCAGAGGAAGGGGACAAGCACGCAATATGCCGAGGTCAAGAACGCGTTTTTGCCCGGGGTGGTGTGTACAAGCCCGAATGTCTGAAGAACATAGCCGCCATATAGAGCCAGTCCCATAATTAAGCCGCAAAAAAGGCAGCTGCGGTCAATCTGTTTGAATTTTTTTATGCAGAATAGTGACATGAGCACCGACGCACCGGCAAAGCGTATTCCCAATATCCAAAGCGTGGGGATAGCATGGAGTGCTTCTTTAAGAACTATGAAGGAGGAACCCCAGATCAACGTGGCCCCGAGCAGGGAGAGCCTGCCCAGAACACTGTGGTTTTTATCAGACATTTATTCATTCCTTTTTCATGTGCTGGCTCGCGGCGCGAAGCATGAGGCGCTTGACGCCTATCTCATCAAAGCTTATTTCGATGAGAGCATCTCCGCCCATGGGAGTGACCTTGCTTATTTCACCCGACCCGAAGGCGGTGTGAACTATTCTGTCACCCAGCTTGAAGCTCGGAGCGGCACTGGCTTGAGCCGCCGGCGCCTTGGGTGCTGTCGGCCTTCTGGATGAATGCTCAACTTGCCTGACCGGTGGGCCGTCCTGAAACAGAGCTTTTCGAGTGACCGTAAAGCCGCCCTTATCCATGTGCTCCCGGGGTATTTCTTCAATGAAGCGCGAGGGAAGGCTCATGGAGGTCTTTCCAAAAATCATGCGCTGGCGAGCACAGGTCAGGAAGAGCCTCTCCTTGGCGCGGGTGAGCGCCACGTAGCAAAGCCTACGCTCCTCCTCCATCTCCTCGGGATCGCCGACACAGCGTGAGCTTGGGAAAATCCCCTCCTCAGCACCGACTATAAATACGTTCGGAAATTCAAGACCCTTTGCGCTGTGCATGGTCATCATGACGACGCAGTCGGCATCCTTTTCATAGTTGTCAAGATCGGTGTAGAGCGCAACTTCGTCAAGGAAGCCGGCAAGGGAAGAGTCGCCCGTCTCTTTTATGTATCCAAGAATGCTGGTTTTGAGCTCCGCCACGTTCTCAATGCGGGCAAGAGACTCGTCACCGCCCTTTTCCCGGAGAGCGTGAATATACCCGGTCTTTTCAATTACCAGGTCATAAAGCTCGTCGAGAGGGGTATCATCTACACGTTCGCGAAGCTCCGCGATCATATCGGAAAATTTTATGAGCTTTGTCGCGGCGCGGCGCAGACTCTCATACTCTGTGGCGCGTGCGACAACCTCCGAGAGCGACAGTCCCTCCTCCGCGGCAATTTCGCGTGCGATGGTGACCGTTCGCTCACCTATGCCGCGCTGTGGGGAGTTTATAATCCGCGCCAGCCGCAGATCGTCCGAGGGCACTGCCAGCACGCAGAGATAAGCGAGAATGTCTTTGACCTCAGCTCTGTCGAAAAAGCGCATGCCGCCGATTATGCGATAGGGCACGCCGTTGCGCTTGAAGGCAAACTCAAGCCTGTTCGACTGTGCGTTCATGCGGTATAGTATGGCGCAATCGCGGAAATTTCCACCCTCGCCGCGCCAGGTGAGTATGCGTGAGGCGACAAACTGTGCCTCGTCATCTTCGTTCTGGGCAGTGTAGAGCAAGAGCTTGTCGCCGTCACCGGCGTTTGTCCAGAGCGTCTTGCCCTTGCGCTCGGTATTATTCGAAATAACAGCATTCGAGGCCGCAAGAATATGCCCTGAGCTGCGATAGTTCTGCTCAAGCCTGATTGTGCGGGCGTTTTTATACTGCTTTTCAAAGCTCAATATGTTCTCAATGGTGGCGCCCCTGAATTTATAGATGCTCTGGTCATCGTCGCCAACCACGCAGATATTCCCCCAGCCGTCAGACAGCATGGAGGCAAGCATGTACTGAAGATTGTTTGTGTCCTGATACTCGTCAATGAGCACGTACTTAAACTGCCGCTGATAGTGCTCAAGAACGTCAGGATGCTCTTTAAACAGACGCACGGTGTTGTACAACAGATCGTCAAAATCCATAGCTCCCGCAGAAAACAGACGCTTGGCATAGATCTTGTAGATATCGCAAATCTGCCTCATCCTCGGATCAGCGGAGTTGCTGTAGCGCGATGCAAAGTCTTCGGGGGAGAGCAGCTCATTTCGCGCCTTGTCCAGCTTGTCCAGCATTGCCTTGGGCGGAAACACCTTATCGTCGAGGTTCATCTGCTTCAGTATGCTCTTCATTATCGACAGACGGTCAGCAGTGTCATATATCGTGAAGCTGCGCGGATACCCGAGTTTGTCCGCGTAACGGCGGAGAATGCGCACACAGGCAGAGTGGAAGGTGCGCGCCCAGATATCGTTCGCCTGGGGTCCGAGCATGGCCTCCAGTCGGTTTTTAAGCTCGTCTGCGGCCTTGTTCGTGAAGGTGATAGCGATAATGCGCCAGGGCTCTACCGGCTTATACGCCGCCAGAGCCTCAGCTTCAGGACTGGGACCTGCCTCAAGAATGGCAAGATCAGCCTCACTGGCGTTCTCCGGAATCTCGTCGGAATCCGAAGCACTGCCATATTTAAGCAGGTTTGCTACCCGGTTTATAAGCACTGTGGTTTTTCCGCTTCCCGCCCCGGCGAGAATCAGCAGTGGACCGTCAGTAGCGAGAACTGCTTCTCTTTGCATTGGGTTGAGGCGCATAAAGCTGGCCTCAATGACTCTTTTTCGAGCCTCAATATATCGTTTTTCAAAATTGTTATCCATAGCCACACATTTTACCACAGCACGGGCTCTGTTACAAGAGGAAATCTCCTCTGATAAATTAGCGTAATAGTGTGATATGTCTAGGATTTCTCCTTTGGTTTGCACAAAACTGCAACAATAAATCCAAAAAACACCGCGGCGCAGATGCCTGCCGCAGCAGCTGTAAAGCCGCCGGTGAACGCACCGAGAAGGCCGCTTTCGGCCACCGCCTTACGCACGCCCTTCGCCAGCAAATTTCCAAAACCGGTGAGCGGAACGGAGGCACCGGCACCGGCCCATTCCACAAGCGGATCGTATGCTCCGACAGAGCCCAGGGCGACACCTGCAACCACAAAGAGTGTCAAAATGCGTCCGGGTGTCAATTTTGTTTTGTCAATGAGTACCTGACCGACGACGCAGAGTGCGCCACCGACTAAAAATGCCTTGGCATATTCCCAAATGATATCCATATCAGCACCTCACGCTTTCAATTGCTACCGCGTGGCAGATTCCGGGTATGCTCTCGCCCTGAAGGGAGGTTGTCGGACTCATAAGAGCGCCCGTTGCGGCAAATAATAGTTTTTTGATGCTGCCGGCACGCATATCCTTCAGAAAGTGACCGGAGAGCACAGAGGCAGAACAGCCACAGCCCGAGCCGCCTGCGTGAACATCCTGTTCTTCAAGATCGTAGACCAGCACGCCGCAGTCCATATAGTTGCTGCCGAGCTTCACACCGTCCGCGTGGAACAGGTCGCGCACGATGCTCTGACCGATGATGCCCAGATCGCCTGTGACGATGGCATCGTAGTAATCCGGGCCTCTGCCGGTGTCCGCAAAGTGCGCCGCAAGCGTTTCGTAGGCCGCCGGCGCCATTGCCGCGCCCATATTGTTGGCGTCTGTGATACCGGGGTCAACAATTTTGCCGGTTGTTACGTGGGTGATATAGGGCCCCGGCCCTTCAGCGCCGAGGATAATTGCACCTGCACCGGTGACCGTCCACTGTGACGTAGGCGGCCGGACACTTCCGTATTCCAGCGGGAAACGAAATTGTCGCTCGGCAGAACAGAAATGGCTGCTCGTGAGTGCCGCCACCTTGTCCGCAAAGCCGCCGTCAATCATGAGCGCTGCCAGTGACAGCGATTCGCCCATGGTGGAGCAGGCACCGTATAGGCCGAAGTACGGCACACCGGCATCGCGCAGAGCATAGGCCGAGCCAGTGCACTGGTTTAGAAGGTCGCCTGAAAAAATAAAGTCCAGGTCACTTGGCGGGGTTTTAGCCTTGTCGCAGGCGAGTGAAAAGCATTGCTTGAGCATGATGCTCTCCGCTTTTTCCCAGCTCACTTCACCGAAATATGAATCATCACTGATATAGTCGAAATCGTGTTTAAGCGGCCCAAGCCCCTCTTTTTTTCCGACAACTGCCGCACCGTCAATTATTGACGGCGGCAAGAGCAGCTTTGAAGTCTGCTGTCCCATACGTTTAGTTGACATTTGCATCACCTCTGCCTTAGCTTTTCACCAAACGCGGAAAAAATACGGACAAATGTGATGACAATGACATACAAATTTGTTATACTGGGAAAACTATAGGGAATCGAAAGGATGATTTCACTTGAACGAACCGACGCTTGTAGTCCTTGCTGCGGGCATGGGCAGCCGCTATGGCGGCCTGAAACAGATAGACCCTGTGGGTAACCATGGGCAGATAATTATGGACTATTCAGTATACGATGCAGTGCGCGCAGGCTTTCGCCGCGTGGTTTTTTTAATAGCACCCTGGATGCGTGAGGATTTTGAGACTGTAATCGGAAAAAGACTCGAAAATCAGATTGAAACAGTATACGCTTTTCAGGAGTTTGAGCGCTTTCTTCCTGAGGGATTTACTATTCCCGAGGGTCGTAAAAAGCCCTGGGGCACGGGACATGCGGTGCTCTGCTGCCGCGATGTGGTCGATGGACCTTTCGCCATGATAAATGCTGACGACTACTACGGTCCGGACGCATTCAGCAAGATCTACACGGCGCTAAAATCAGCTGATTTGTCTGCAAAGCCTATGGAATTTTCTATGGTCGGATATCAGCTCGGAAATACAGTCACAGACAGCGGCAAGGTTGCCCGAGGCGTGTGTCAGACCACGGATGGAAAGCTCGAGAGCATCATTGAGCGTACATATGTGGTCAAGACTCCCGACGGTCCGGCCTACAGCCTGGATGGCGGCCAGACGCTTGTTCCCGTTGCTGCCGATAGCACGGTGTCGATGAATTTCTGGGGATTTACTCCGGCGCTGTTTGACGAGCTGGATCGCCGCTTCCCGCTGTTTTTGCGCGATGCGCTCAAGGCGAACCCCAATGATGAGATGTATATCCCCAATGTCGTTGGCGAGCTGCTTCGGGAGGGACTGTGCACGGTCGACGTGATGCGCAGTGACGATGTGTGGCACGGCGTTACCTATCGCGAGGATAAGCCGGATGTTGTCGCCGCCATAAAGGCCTTGACAGAATCCGGATTGTATCCAGACAAGCTCTGGAACTAAGATAATAAAAAAGGGCCGGCAGCAAACGCTGCCGGCCCTTTTTTATATGCCCGCTGACGCAGTTCGACTGCATTTTAGGGAGCATATTGAGTAATATAGAAGCAAAAAGGAGGACTTTACATATGAAGATATCCACGAGCTACAGCTCTGGGCGTCTTGTGATACATCTTGGGGGCGAGCTTGATCACCACGGCGCGCGGCAGGCGATGCGCACCATCGACAGTCTTATCGATGAGTATATGCCACGCGATACGGTGCTGGACATGTCTGAGCTATCGTTCATGGACAGCTCGGGCATAGCGGTCATACTCAAGGCTGAGCGGAGGATGCGGGAAATGGGTGGACGAGCCTATATCGAAAACCCAGCAAAGCAACCCATGCGTGTCATTGACGCTTCCGGAATAGACAGGATGATAACGGTAAAAGGAGAGACAAGGGTATGAAATCGGAAAACTACATAAAAATCGAGTTTCCCAGCCGCAGTGTGAACGAGGGCTTCGCCCGTGCGTCAGCGGCGGCTTTTGCGTCTCAGCTCGATCCAACGCTGGAGGAGCTGGGTGATATCAAAACTGCCGTTTCCGAGGCCGTGACTAACGCGATTGTCCACGGCTATCCCGACAGCATCGGCAAGGTGACTCTGCGTCTGCGGATTCTCAGTGGCGGACGCCTCGAGATAATGGTCAAGGATGCCGGACGCGGCATAGAAGATGTGGCGCAGGCGCGTGAACCTCTGTTTACGACCGGAGGCGAGGAGCGCAGCGGCATGGGATTCACAATCATGGAGAGCTTCATGGACAAGCTGCGTGTGCGCTCAACTCCCGGCAAGGGCACCACTGTGACCATGGTTCGAACCATTAAACCGAGGCTGAGCTTAAGATGACAGAGGAGAGCGTCGAATGTCTGCGCCAGGCGCAGGCAGGGGACAGACAGGCCGCCGAGCGGATGATTACCGAGAACTCCGGACTCATATGGAGTATTGTCCGCCGGTTTTTCGGGCGTGGAGTTGACACGGATGACCTCTATCAGCTTGGCTGTGTGGGTTTTTTAAAGGCGATAGAGGGCTTTGACGAGAGCTATGGCACCCAGTTTTCAACCTACGCAGTGCCCAAAATCTCGGGCGAGATCCGGCGCTTTCTGCGCGATGACGGTGCTATAAAGGTCAGCCGCGGAATAAAGGAGCGCGCCCAGGTAATACGCATGGCTCGGATGGATCTGGAGCAGCGGTTTAGTCGCGAACCGACCATTTCCGAGATTTCAGCCGAGACCGGCATTGAGCCGGAGGATATAGCGATAGCCGAGACAGCAACGTGCCCGGCGGAGTCGCTGCAAAAGGAGAATGGCGAGGGGGGCTTCACGCTCGAGCATGTGCTCGGGGATTTCGGCCAGGAGGACAGGCTTGTGGAGCACGTGTCCCTGCGCGAGGCAATTTCTGCATTGCCGGAACGCGAGCAAAAGGTGATATCACTGCGCTTTTTCCATGATCTCACTCAGGATGCGGCGTCTCGTGTCTTAGGTGTGTCCCAGGTTCAGGTATCGCGCATTGAGCGCAAGGCGGTTGAGCGGCTTCGCGAGATGCTGGTATAATAAATCCGGGAGACAAATGTCTCCCGGATTTATTATTTCATCTCTATTAAAATAACATTTTTCGTCAAGTCAACGCTCTTGAGCGTGCCTGTGACTGTCTTTCTCGCACCGAGCATATCGGTGAGCGTAATTACATCACCGTCGACTGAAATGCCGGATACATAATTTAGAAGCGGACTTCGCTGTCCGTCTTTAATTTCAAAGGCATCTGAAAGACACATTTTCTATACCCCCTTGACCTGGATGAGAGCGGCTTCAAGCTTGTCGTTGCAATGCTCAAAAAAGTGCACAGACTCAAAAACCAGCTCGGCAGCTTCAATTTTGTCCTGAGCCTCAAGAGCGTGCCCTATATTGTGCAGCTCCTGTGCGTGGCTGCGGTTATGATCGAGCATATATGTCATCAGAGCAAGAGTCTGCTCCGGGCTGAGCTCCGGCGACGCAGGCTCGTGGCTATGATTATGCTCATGCCCGTGGGCGTGACCGCCGTGCTCGTGACCGCCCTCATGGAAAAGACATCTATTTAGCATAAAAGTACCTCCTTTATATTTATAATATTATATCGTAAGAGGAGCTATACATTCAAGTCAGCTTGAAGAAGGAGAGCCGCCCAATTTGGGCGGCTCTCCGTAAAAATTGGTTATACAGCTTAGATCTTGATTGCAAGGTGGTATGCGGCACGGTTGCCTTCCAGGACACGGGCGAAGATTGCGCTATCGCCGATGTTATAGACCTCGGGCGCTATGCGCTCGGTCTGTCCCTTCAGGAAGGGGCCGTCGTTTTCCTTGCCGCCCATGGCGAGGATGACCAGATCGGCATCCAGCTCCTGAGAAACGAGCTCTTCTCCGATTTTCGGAGCCAGCGGGTTCTCAATATTCTTTGGAATAATCGGAGTCCAGGTGCAGTAAGGATCAGGCATGTGCTTATGTACGTTGCGGGAGAAGCAGACCTTGTTGTCCTTGAAGCTGGTGACCTTGGCCCCGTTAATGAGCTCAACGCCGTTTCTCTCAAGGTAATGGATGAGGTGACCGCGGTTAGCAGTGCAGGCGCCATCCATGAACTGATCAACCATCTCCAGGCACTTGACCTCAAGACCCTTCTCGTAGCTCAGCCAGTAGGCGCACTCGACACCGACCTGACCGCCACCGATGACAACGACCTTCTTCACGCCGTCAAAGATGTTGGGATAATTCTCGGGGTGGCACATAAGTGCGTCGCCCCAGATGCTCTTGACCTTCTCAATGCCGGGGATGGGAGGCGTGCCGCCGGGAACTGCGCCTATGGCGTAGACAACAGCGTCAAACTTGCCTTCCTTGAGAGACTCAAGGGTGGCCTCGGTGTTGAGCTTGGTGGTGATGCCCTTGGTCTTCTTATATGTATGCTCAAGCCAGATACGATAGTTGTTGACGTCGTACTTGACAACAGGCATACCTGCCGCCCAGAGCTTACCGCCCAGCCGGTCTTCCTTCTCAAACAGGGTTATCTTATGTCCGCGCTCTGCGGCATAGATCGAGAAGTTCATACCGGCAGAGCCACCGCCGACAACGGCGATGTTCTTAACCTTCTCTGCGACAGGCGGGACAATCGGATACTGCTCCTCAAGTCCTGTGCGTGCGTTAACTGCGCACTGCGGGTGACCGCCATCAACAAACTCGTTGACGCAGCCTTCCTGGCAGCCGAGGCAAGGACGAATCTCTTCGACATCGCCGGCATAGGCCTTCTTGCACCAGTCGGGGTCAGCGAGGACGGGACGTCCCAGCATGATCATGTCGCACATCTCGTCGCGAAGAGCCTTCTCAGCAAGGTCGGGATAGCCCAGCTTGCCGACGGCAACGATGGGAACATCAATGCCGAGGTTGGACTTCAGGCCGATCTTCTTGAAATAATCCTTGGCACACTTGGAAACTTCGAGGAAGCAGCCTGCAGGCATCTCAGACGGGGGATGCGGCAGCCACCAGTTATCGTAGCAGCCGAGGTCAACGTCAAACATGTCAACGCCGACTTTAACCAGCTCGACCATGTAGTCAAGGGTTTCCTGCACTGTGCGCTGGTTCTTGAACTTCTTGAGGCTCTTAACGGTGTTCATGCGATCACCATAGGTCTCGTTCAGTGCGCAGGACAGGTCGATACGGTACATGATGGGATAGTTGGGGCCTACGCGCTTGCGAAGCTCCTTAATAAGGTTTACACCAAAGGTGTGCGGGTTCGTGTACTTACCGAACTTACGGCGGTTCCAGCTTCCGCTGGTGAGCTGGTCAAGGAGGTAGCCCTCATGACCGTGCAGGTAAACTCCGTCAATTCCGGAAGCCTTAGCGTTGGCGGCGCACTGGCCGGCCTTGCTTATGATAGCGTCGCACTCAAAGTCGGTAAGAGGGCGGCAGGGAACGTCAGGTAGATAGAAGTTGGGGTTAATGGATGCTGATACGGGAGGCTTGAACTTGTTGAGCAAGCACTCAGGGCTGCCGACACGGCCGAGACCCGGTGTAAGCTGGATGAATATGCGGCTGCCGCGTGCGTGGACGCCGACTGCCAGATCACGCCAACCTGAAAGGTTTGTGCGGGTGCGGTCTATGCGGGGGAAGTAGGACAGGGAACCGAGCTCTGTAACAGTGGCGTCAATTCCGTGGCTGACAGGGATAAGGCCGGTGGTCAAAAGGCCGACACCGCCGGTTGCGCGGGCAAAGAAATACTGCAAAAGCTTAGTATTCGGACGGCCGCTCTCCTCAGCCATCTGGCAGTTGCCCATAGGAGCCATGACAGTGCGGTTCTTAATTGTTAAAGTGTTGCACTGGATGGGGCTGAACAGTGAGGTGTAGGGATAGAGGTCTTTTGTGAACCTTGCAGATCCGCCGGCCTTGTTATCATGGTCGCCCAGACACCAGTCGCCGTAGTGATCGCATAGATTTTGAATTAATGCATCAGTCTTCAAAGATAATTCCTCGCTTTCTTCTCTCAAATATTCTGCCTGTGAATATTGGCGTGGTACACCCATTGCGTAAATAATAACATACACTTTTGAAACAATCAACAAAAAAATAAAATATTAATGGGTTTTTGTCTTGTAAAATGACCCAATGTATGCTAACTTATTGTCAAGCGATATATGCGCGTTATAAAATCGACAGGGGGGATTGTTGATGGGCGATTCTAAAGCAAAAATTATAGCACTTGCCGGAAAGGGCGGGGTTGGTAAGACTTCCCTGGCTGCGGCGATTGTGCGTGTTCTGGCAGAGGATAGGCCGGGGGCAAAAATACTTGCCATTGACGCGGACCCTGCTGTTGGACTGTCCACAGCGCTTGGCATAAAGGTCACTTCGTCACTGGATGATATCCGACTCGCGGTTATAAAAAGTGCGGAGGACGGAAGACCCAGAGAGGCTATTGAATTACTTAATGAATCTAGGTTTAGAATTTTCGATACAATGGTAGAGACCAAGGGTTTCTCCTTTCTTGCGATCGGAAGACCGGAAAACGACGGCTGCTACTGCAGTGTGAACGCTTACCTCAAAGAAGTTGTCAGCATGTTGGCGAACGACTTTGATTTCGTTGTCATTGACGGCGAGGCGGGCATTGAGCAGGTACAGCGCAGAGTTATGGAGAAGGTTTCGCACCTTATCCTTATATCCGACCAGAGCCGCAAGGGTACGAAGGTTGCTGAAACCATAAAAGACGTGGCAAATGAGATGGTGATGTACGATAGAGTAGGAGCCATCATAAACCGCGTGACAAATCCGGAACTTAGCAACTTAATTGAGATTCCGGGCGTGGAGATTCTGGCATTTATAGACACAGACTCTGACCACGCGTCAAACGACATCCAGGGCAACAGTGTTTTCGAGCTGCCCGAGGATTCAAAGGTGCTCTACGGAGTGAGGGAAGCGCTCCGAAAAATAGAGATTTTGTAAGAGAGGTGTAACATTTGAAAGATCTAAAGCATCTGATCTACTTTGAGAGTCTGCTCGAGGAAACAAACAACGAGCTGATCCGCAAGGCACAGGAGGAGGGACAGCTCGCTATGGGCTATACCTGTTACCATCTGCCTGAAGTACTCCTCAACGTAGACAACTGCTTCTCGGTGAGAATGCGTGCTCCTAACACGGGCGGCCTCGACATTGCATCATATTATATGTCGAACTACACGTGTGAGTATTGCAGAGCTCTACTCGAGAGGGCGATTGAGGGTGGCTACAATTTCCTCGATGGACTGGCAGGCGTTGACGCTTGCGCGCAAATGAACCGCTGCATGGAGAATATTGAGCTTCTCAAGTGCGTTGACAAGCCTAATTTCTTCGTAACACACGCTGACATTCCCTACAAGCACACCGATTACACGGAAAAGCATTATGTTATTCAGATGCAGAACCGTGTGCTGAACACCATGCATGACAATTTGGGCGTTGATGTTTCTGACGCTGCAATTCGTGATGCCGTTGTTCGCCACAACGAGATCTGCAAGGTCATAACTGAGATTTCCGAGTTCCGCAAGCTCGACAATCCGCCTTTGACCGGCTATGAGTTCCATATCATCAATATGGTAAGCTTCTGCTGCCCGCATAAGCTTATACTGCCTTATCTGCAGGAAACCCTGGCAGAGATTAAGAAGAGAAAGCCCGATGCAAAGCCTTGGTATCGTTGCCGTGTCGGAATCGTCGGCTCTGAGATTGACGACCCGAACCTGACACGTATGCTTGAGGAAGCCGGTGCTTTCATAGCGTTCGACCGTTTCTGCTTCGGTGCATTGCCCGGACGTGAGGTAATCGAGCTCAACGACGAAGAGTCTGCCTTGACTCAGGTCTGCCGTCACTATCTGATAACAAGCGAGTGCCCTCGCTTCATGTCTACAGAGAAGATTGAGCAGCGTCGTGTGACAGTTGACAAGCTGGCTCGCGAGTACAAGGCTGACGGCATTATTTATGAGAACGTTAAGTTCTGTGACTTCTGGGCCTTTGAGCGCGCCCTTGCCGGACACATCCAGGCCGAAGAGTACGGGCATCCCGTGCTTACCATCGACCGCCCGTACAATGCGAAGACTTCCGGACAGCTGCGCACGCGCTTCCAGGCGTTTGTCGAGTCTCTGGAGATCAAGCGCATTCACAAGGGCAAGGAGGTCTAATAATATGCTGAAAAACAATATAGCATGGATTAAGAAGAATGTTCCTGATGATCTCAAGATTTGGAAGGAAATGATCTCAGAGATCGACTGGGAAGAGATAAAAAGGAAAAGAAAGATAAAGAGCAAGCTCAACCGCGAGCGTATCTCCGGCGAGTTCAAGGACTTTGTTGCCCTGTCTAACGAAGATAAGCTTGACCGCATCATAAACGGTGAGCGTCAGCTCGGACGTCTTTATCAGAAGGGAAGCGTAGCCTTCACACGTCGTGAGTGGAAGGGCGTTGAGTCCACAGCTCGCGACTTTGCCGGCTGGCTGACAGTCTGGCGCGACATGCTCATAATGGTCATGAGTGACCCGATGAGCATAGCTCTCGGATTGTTTGAGTATCGCTGGTTTAGCTCATATCTGGCTTGCCCGGCTTTCGTTGACCGCAACAACCTCGGCTTCCGCGGACGTGCGGTTACGATGAACTACCTTCTGCTTGGCGATGTCTACCGCTACACTGAGGGCATAATCTCCAACCTCTTCCGCGCTGACAGGCGCATCGGCGGCGACGACAAGCTCAATGACCGTATTATCCTGTTTGACGAGATGACCATGGCACAGATGATGGCCGGATTCCCTGACCTTATAGGCATTCCGTATCAGCTCATCCCCGTGTTCCTGGTTTCTGAGCTTGATCAGCTCATCTGCATACCCTACATAGACGCGGTTGAGGCCTATGGCCTTCCTTCTGATACCTGCCCTGTCCCCACGAGCGAGTGCGGCGCTGCCATTCTCGACGTGCTGCCTCACGTTGGCATGGGCTTTATCTCCACCTCCACTCCTTGCGACGGCTCTGACATGGCGACATCCTTCCAGGATCGACGCTTCAAGATGCCGACCTTCCCGCTGACACTGCCCGTGCGTTATGAAGACGAGGACACTGTCGAATGTGCTGCTGAAGAGATGAAGCACTGCATCAGGTGGGTTGAGGAAGTCTCCGGTCACAAGTGGGATTGGGATGCGTACTACGAAGTCATTCTCCGCTTTAACGAGCAGACGAAGATGGAAGTCGAGAAGTGGGAAATGAACTCCACCCCGCATCCGCAGCTTATTGGACCGGCCTACGAGCTGTTCCGTAAGTGGAACTACGAGATGGATGGCGGCCTTGAGCCCAAGGTCATGAAGACCTTTGCAAAGGTTCGTAAGATGATGTACAAATCCTACGATGAGAAGTGCAACCCCTATCGTTTCCCCATGCAGCATCGTGCTATCGTTTGGAGCTGCCCTGCTCACTATTACGCCAACTTCTCCAACTGGCTTGCAAACGCCTGGGGCATCGGAGTTCTGGTAGAGATGGAAAGCTTGAACTTCACCAAGCAGCTCAATACCACCGATAAGGAAGAAGCTATCCGTGACCTCGCCCGCCTGTACGAGCGCATGGTCATGCGTAACCACACCAATGGCGGTTATGCCCGTGTGCTTGACGAGTGCTGGAAGATGTGCGAGCAGTTTAACGCCAACTTCATAATCATGTATCAGCACGTTTGCTGCAAGAACATGGCTGGTCTTCAGGGTCTGTTTGATGAGCAGGCTCGTGAGCGTGGACTGCACCTTATCTGGGTCGAGCATGACCTTATGGATCCTCGTACTGTCTCCC
>CAZHUG010000020.1:0-3613 GCA_964535405.1 uncultured Oscillospiraceae bacterium
ATTATCACTATATACATAAATGCCCCAAATCCTCCGTATCCCAGGTTAAATCCGAATATGAAAAGAGCCAGCAGTAAGCCGCCTACAATCAGCATAGTGCGCCATACAATAGGTATGTTGTGAGATATATCGGTGAACAACTTGGCAATCCAACGAAGAATTGCCCGAGTAAATCGGAGCAATCGGGTCAGTAGCCAGTATGTGACGGTGTTTTGCCACCACTTTCCGTACTTAACACGTGTTGCGAACGACAGCAAAACCGCTAAGACCAGCATTGCTCCTGCCGCTAACACTAACACCCCGAGAATGATAGACACGATTTCACTGAGAAACCAAAAGTTATCTATAGAAAAATAAAAAATAAAAGATATGACTAGAATAATTGCCCCTGCATACAGGTCAAGCGGCAGGCGATCTGCGTAGTTTAGGAAAATCTCATCAGTCTCGCCCTTGTGTCCCGCGGACTTAAACAGAAAAATTAAACACACCAAAAAAATAATTGCCCAAATAATTGTGCTGGGTATGGCCAAGTCCATATAGGATATGACGTCGTTAAAGAGCCTGCGACCTGTCTCCTTACCGAATCCTGACTGCTCAGCCACATGATAAACAGTGCTATTTTCATACTGCGAGACATCACTATTGAGCTCATAGCGGAACTCGTATAGGAACGTAAGCTCAAATACGGAAAATGCAAGAAGTATTATCATGGCAAACAGCAAGATGCAAGCCACCAGCTTCGCTGTGAAGCTGTGCGTCAGTTTAATCTTGGGTTTCATCCTTTCCCCTCCAACTTATAACCCTGTCCCCAGACCACCTTGATATAGCGGGGATCGCTCGGGTTAATCTCAATTTTTTCTCTGAGGTGCCTGATGTGTACGGCAACTGAGCCTTCCGAGCCAATGGCGGTGTCATTCCAGACCAGCTCATAAATCTGAGTTGAGGAAAACACTCTGTTAGGGTTTCTCATCAGAAGATGCAGTATGTTATACTCTATGGGCGTCAAATTAACAGTGTCTCCATCCACCGTCACGGACTTCTCCGAGTCGATAAACTCGATGCCGCCTATGACAAGCGTATCTGCCTGCTCAGGCTGCTTCTGCTGTCCGCCCAGACGCGTGTAGCGCCGCAGCTGGCTCCGAACGCGGGCCAAAACCTCCACCGGGTCAAAGGGCTTCGTCACATAGTCGTCTGCGCCAATGTTCAGCCCCAGAACCTTGTCGGTGCTCTCGCTTTTCGCAGTCAGAAGGATAACAGGTATATTATAATCCTCTCTGAGCTTTGCCGTTGCGGATATACCATCCATTTCGGGCATCATGATGTCCATTAGCACAAGGTCTATGTCGTTGTTTTTCACGCTATCCAGCGCCTGTCGCCCGTTATGAGCAACAAAAATTTTATAGTCCTCCGACGAGAGATAGATTTTCAGCGCCGCGACGATGTCCAAATCATCATCACAAATAAGAATGTTAGCCATACACTCACCTCATGCACAATTATAACCCATGACCGCTTTAAGATAAAAGAGGGGGAATTATTAATAATCATTTAAGAAGGCCTGCACCTTTACCAGGTGCAGACCTTACGCATTATACATAGAATTGCTCCGGCTGACAATGCCGGGCCGATATTACAACATCAAGCTCAGGAAAAGCCGTGGAAATGCGCTCAACTAAAACAGGTACAAGCACGTTCTCCGTACAGAAATGTCCAGCATCCACAAGGTTCATGCCAAGCTCGTTTGCCAGTATGAACTGATGATGTTTTACATCGGCTGTCACAAAGGTATCGCAGCCGGCCCTATGGGCAAGCTCCAAATCCTGTGCGCCCGCACCGCCGCAGATGCCAAGTCTTCTGACGGAACGTCCTGCATCACAATAGCGCAGTCCGTTTGCATCAAGCGCCGTCTTCACCTCTGCCAGAAACTCTATCATCGGCACAGTTTCATCCAGCTCGCACAGGCGGCTTATCTGCTCTTCTTCATTTAATATACCCAGAACCCTGGCATTGAGCGCCTTGGCAAGAGCGTCGTTTACGCCGCCCTTGGCGGCATCCAGATTGGTATGCATGCATATAGCAGATATTCCGGATGACAGAAGCTCGACAATTTTTCTGCCGGTTTGGTCGTCGTCTGTGACGCTCGTAAGACCGCTGAAGAAAAGCGGATGGTGCGATACAATAAGCTGCGCGCCAATTTCCTTAGCTTCGGCAATGACGTCGTCAGTAATATCCAGCGACACGAGTACACGGGTCAGCGCAGTATCATATTTTCCCGCAAGCAGACCGACATTATCAAAGTCAAGTTTCAGCTCCCTTGGTGCAAGCTGCTCCAGTTCGTTGAGCACGTCCCTAACGCTTGTCATTTGTACATCTCCATTCTCATGCTCTCCAGACGGCTGAGCCTTGCCTCCGTATCGGGATTGACTCCCTGGCGGGATTGTTTCATACCGTTCACAGCCTTTTTCAGCTTGGCTATCCTATCCTCAAGCCAAGGCAAAAGCAGTCTGTCGCCCTGCTTAAAGAGCAGCTCTTCGGCGTATACCACCCCGGCAGCTCCGGCCTCGACTGACAAAATGACATACAGACGCCCCGCGTCGTCCTGAAGACGGGCATCGCAGAGCACATAGCCCTCTTCATACAGCCATAGGCAAAGCTCGTCTATCTTTGACTGCGGCTGCAATATGAGTCTAGTGCCGTTTTTTGTCCACTTTGCTCTTTCCAGTATGCCGATAATTGTCTCGCCGCCCATACCGGCGATTATGACGGTATCGCTATCCCTTGCACCATCAAATTCGAGTCCGTCGCAGAGTTTGAAGAAAATCTTGTCCTCCACGCCGTAGTCTGCGGCATATTGCCGCGCACCGGCGAGCGGAGCGGGCCGAAGGTCTGTTGCCCTTATGGTTTTACATTTGCCGTCCAGGGCAAATTTTATGGGTATATAAGCATGGTCGGTGCCGACGTCTGTTACGCGCCTTGCACCCTTTGCCATGTCATACACTGCCGCTAGTCGCGGCGAAAGTTTTATATTATCCATATATTTAAAAACAGGAGCCGGATTAACCGGCTCCTGAATTCTTCTGTTTATTAGACAGTAAGAAGATATGCCCTGAGCCTGACGAGAAACTCGTCCGGATCGACCTGATGAGCATAGCAAGCCTGCTCAAGAGTCTCGCCGCTGGCCATTGCACAACCCATGCAATGCATGCCTATCTGCTGGAAAGCAGGCATGGCCTGAGGGGCGTTCTCAAGAATATCAGAAATTATAGTATCCTTTGTAATCTCAAACATTTCTCTACCTCCGTTTAAATACATTTTATCTTATTGTAAGTGAATTATACACAGGCAAAAAACGATTGGGATACCGCAGGCATCCCAATCATCTTTTTTCCGACCGATTAAGTCAGGCGTGATCCTGCTGCTCTCTCATCTTAGCAAAGCACTCGCTGCAGTACACGGGACGATCAGTCTTCGGCTCGAAGGGAACCTTTGCATCTCCGCCGCACATAGCGCAAACAGCGGTGAAGTACTCGCGGGGTCCGCGGGCGGCATTCTTTCTGGAGTCGCGGCAGGGCTTGCAACGCTGGGGCTCATTCTGGAAGCCGCGCTCTGCATA
>CAZHUG010000020.1:3623-34170 GCA_964535405.1 uncultured Oscillospiraceae bacterium
CTCACCAGCAGTAAAAGTAAACTCCTGGCCACACTCTTTGCATACTAAAACTTTGTCTTCGAACATTTTGTACCCTCTCTTTTAGAAAAGACTTGCCTTTCGGCTATATGCGCTCAGCTCCTGCTGATATCGCCAAAGAATGATTGTCTCGCCAGCTTTCGGCGGATCCTCTGCACAGCGTTATCAATGGCCTTCTCCGTACGTTCAACAGACTCCGCAATTTGGAGATAGGACAGCCCGTCAAGATAGAGGAAAAGCACCTCTGTCTCAAAACTGGATAAGCACCGTGAAAAGGTGGAATAAAATTCTTTTTCGCTCTCTCTGGCAAGAACCTGTTCCTCTGGGATACGCCTGAACGTCTCGGGGATAACCGTATTGCGGGGTTGGGATTCTTCGGAGAGGATATACTCCAATGACACTCCGTCATTGAGCGGGTCATGCTTCTTCCTTGAAGCAGTTTTAACTGCCTGAATAATGCGGTTTCTAATACAAATTTCAGCAAAGGTTTTAAAGGTCGCGCCGCTATCAACATCAAAGCGCCGAATCGCAGATAAAAGACCGAGCATACCCTCCTGGGTAAGATCCTCGCTGTCCCCTCCTGCAAGAAAATATGGGCGTGCGCAAATTCTCACAAGCCTGCTATATCGTTCTGCCAGCTGCTCCTCGGCAAGGGCATCCCCGCCCACTGCGAGCAACTGCAAATCATTATCGGATAAAAGAGTGTATTCAGTCATACTGCACCTTTTTGTCATAGTTGATTATATTACAAAGACCTGGAAAGTCAAGAGAAATTATCAATTTATTCGCTAATTCGGGCGAATCGCTGTGTTTTTTTAGAACAGATGACCAAAAACGTCGACTTTCAAATATCAAATTGCTCTTGCCCAGCAAATTCCAAACCGAGATGTTCATATGCCCGTCTTGTCACGCAGCGACCACGGGGTGTGCGCGTCAAATAGCCCTGCTGCAGAAGGTACGGCTCATAGACATCCTCGAGCGTAACCGCTTCTTCATTTATGGTTGCCGCAAGTGTATCCAGTCCGACAGGGCCGCCGCCATAAAATTCAATAATGCTCAAAAGCATTCTCCTATCGAGCGAGTCCAGGCCCTGCTTGTCCACCTCAAGTCGCAAAAGTGCATCGTTGGCCACCTCGCTGGTTATGTTTCCGTCCGCCATCACCTGCGCAAAATCACGAACCCGGCGGAGCATGCGGTTTGCAATTCGCGGCGTCCCGCGAGAGCGCGAGGCGATTTCCTTGGCACCATCCGGCTGGATATCAACGCCCAAAATACCCGCACTGCGCTCAACAATGCGGCAGAGCTCCTCTGTATTATAAAGCTCCAGTCTCAAAGTTACTCCAAAACGGTCGCGCAACGGAGCCGTGAGCTGCCCTGAGCGGGTCGTCGCGCCGATGAGTGTAAATCTAGGCAAATCGAGCCTTATTGAGTTTGCTGATGGCCCTTTACCTATAATAATGTCTATCGCATAGTCTTCCATTGCTGGATATAAGATCTCCTCCACGGCGCGGTCAAGCCGATGTATCTCATCCACAAAAAGAATGTCACCCTCTTGCAGATTAGTCAGTAGCGCCGCCAGATCACCCGCCTTCTCAATCGACGGACCGGAGGTTATGCGCATATTGACACCCATCTCGTTTGCGATGACCGCTGCGAGAGTGGTCTTTCCAAGACCCGGCGGGCCATGAAGCAGCACATGGTCTAATGCCTCACCACGCTGCTTTGCGGCCTGGATGAAAATACGGAGGTTGTCCTTGGTCTTCTCCTGGCCTATGTATTCATTTATCGTTCTGGGGCGCAAAGAGACCTCGCCCGAATCCTCCGGCAATATCGTTGATGAGGTTACAACCTGCTCCTCACTCTCACCGGAAAAACTTATACTCATTTGCGCTCACCTCACTTCATCATGTTTTTAAGCGCTGCCTTTATGATTTGCTCAACGCTGAGTTCAGATACATTCACGCCGTGCAGCCCCGCGCTTATTTCAGCTGTGCCATAACCGAGAACAGCAAGGGCCGCGGAGACATCGCCGAGTTTACCGTCCTCAGTCATACCTACGGCAACCTGGGCTGTGGCGGCAGATAGATTGAAGGTTTCACTCTCCTTGGCAATCTTGTCCTTCAGCTCAAGTATTACGCGTTGTGCAATTTTCTTGCCAATTCCGGGTGCTACGGTGAGCGCCTTCTCGTCACCCGATAAGATCGCCAGCGCCAGCTTATCCGGAGTCGATGAGGACAGTATGGATATAGCAGCTTTCGGCCCGACGCCGGAAACGCTCGTAAGCAGTGTATAGCTGCGCCTCTCGTGCTTCGTCGCGAAGCCATAGAGATCAAAACAGTCCTCTCTGATGGCCTCGGTGACATAAAGTTTGGCCTTCTGCCCTATTCTTATCTGCGACAGGGTGTTGAGGCTGGTATTTATCTCAAAGCCAACTCCGCCGCAGTCTAAAACCGCGAAATTAGACTCAATTTCTGAAACGATGCCTTCTATGTGGTGGAACATTGATTCACTCCGTTCTTGATGTTCATGAGCGAGGTTGAGCTTCTCGCATGGCACAAAGCAATTGCAATTGCATCAGCAGCATCATCCGGCTTTGGCGCAACACTCATATTAAGTATGCGCTTAACCATGTCAATGACCTGTTTTTTTTCCGCACGACCATAACCAACCACCGCCTGCTTTACCTGAAGCGGTGTATATTCATAAATTGGAAGTCCGGCACGATATGCCGCGAGCAGCATAACACCCCTGCCGTGCGACACAGATATGCCGGTTGTGATGTTTGTATTGAAAAACAGCTCTTCAATTGCCATAGCATCAGGCGAAAAGGCTGTTATAAGTTCGTTCAGATCATCATATATCTGGTTGAGCCTGCTTGACAGGCTTGTCCCCGCAGGAGTCTTAATAACTCCGCAACGAACCAGAGTCTGTTTGTTTTTTGTCGAATCCACAACCCCGAAGCCCACAGTGGCTATCCCGGGATCGATTCCAAGTATTCGCATATACGCCCTCGCTTTCCAGACTCACATTTTATCACATGCCCCCTATATTAGCAAGGTAAACCACCAGTTCGTCCCAGGCCGTAATGCGCAGATGGGCGCAGCGGGGTTCATGTGCCGGCTCCGGCTTATAGCTGCACTTGAGAGGGCTTTTATACCAGACGGGGAAGATACCCACAGCCGCGGCGCCCTCCACGTCACAGCGCACGTCGTCGCCGCAGTACCAGCAATCAGCAGGCTCAAGTCCGGCAAGCCCCAACGCGGCATTGAAAATGTTCTCGCTCGGCTTGCGGTAGACTACGTCGCTGGAGGCGAGGACGAACTCAAAGTCATTATCCGGCAGGGTCTCATTTATCCGTCTGGCAAGGCACTCGCCGGAGTAAGACAGATTGCTGATGACTGCAGTGCGTATGCCGAGCCTTGAAAGGAGCGCTAAAAGCGCCTCTATTCCAGCCATAGGATATATTGAATCAGTTGCAGTCCATCGTTCATATTCGAGCTCACGAGCGTCGATATCGAACTTCAAGCCCAGACGCGCATAGATGTTGTCGTCAAGTTTTCTGCCATCAGTCTCGAGATCGTGAGGGCGCATGAGAGAGAAAAGCTGTCTGTATTCCCTGCCGAAAATATCCGACAGAAGCTCTGCCGTAATGTTTTGGGGATTATGGGTTACATGAGTCATTACGTGGCGGGCACCATTCAAATAATCCTGGCATGGCTCATATGCCAGCGTGTGACCGTAATCGAAAAGTATCATTTTAGGTAAATTCATATAAGTCCCTCCTTTATCAAATCGCTCCCGCCGCATTTATACGACGGGAGCGATTAATCATATTACGCCCTGGGATGGGCCTTATTATAAATATCCTTTAGTTGCTTTTTCACGAGATGTGAATACATCTGGGTGGAGGAAATGTCCGCATGTCCCAGCATTTCCTGTATGGAGCGAAGGTCCGCGCCGTTTTCCAGCAAATGTGCGGCGAAGGAGTGGCGCAGCGTATGCGGTGTTATTGTCTTTTCAATGTGTGCCTTGGTCTGATATGACTTGATTATCTTCCAGAAACCCTGCCGCGACATCCTCTCACCACTGACGTTAACAAAAAGCGATTGCTCATCAGCTGAGGCGATCATCTGCGGGCGAATAAATTCAACATACTCAGACAGCGCACGAACTGCGGCAGGATATAGAGGAATAACTCTCTCTTTATTCTTGCTTACACATCGAATCACCCCGGCCGACAGATTCAAGTCTGAAATCTCAAGCGTTATCAGCTCACTTACGCGAATACCTGTGACATACAGCAGCTCCAGCATCGCCCTGTCACGATAGCCCTTCATATCGGTGCACTCGGGCTGCTCAAGCAGAAGCTCAACCTCTTTGCTGGTGAGTATCTGGGGCAGCTTCTGGGTGGCCTTCTCGGGAACGAGAGATTTTGCCGGGTTTTCTGAAACCAAACCCTCTGTTACAAGAAACGTATACAGGCACTTGAGTGACGCTATGCAACGCGACACGGTCGCAGCCGATTTCCCACTTCTCCTAAGCCAGGCTATATATTCAGCAATCTCCGATTCGCCGGCCTTGATAAGGGTCGGCTCCTCGTGTGCTGTCAGATATTGAGAAAGTTGCCTCACGTCACGCATATATGAGGCGAGGGTGTTTGCTGAAGATTTCTTGACGTTTGTCAAATAAGCTTCGAATTTTTCAAGACAAACGGAGTCGTGCATCAGCTATCCCCCCTTTCAAAAATCATATCAATAGCCCCACAATGGCGGGCACAACAAGCAGTTCAGCCGCAGCCGCGGCGGCTGCCAAAACAAAGGCAGCAAGAATCCGATTGCCACGACGGCCATATTCAGGCTTCGGTGTACGCCTGCTATAAAGCGAAAGCAATCGTTCGGAAAAAAGCATTCCCTCAAAACCAACTATAAACAAACCCGGAACTGTAAACATAGCCGGGATTCCAAGCACAACAAGAATTAGCGCAAGGCTATGCGCCGGATATGCGGCTGCAATTGACGCAACCGTACACGAGAGAACAAAACCGCGAAAAGCCATTGTAAGCGGAACAAGCAAAACCCCAAGCAAGGATGTTGAGAATAAAAGCGCAAAGATATGGTACTTGCTGCAGGAGACTAAAAGACCAAGATAATTATCATAGCCATAGATGTTGCCATCGTCCAGAAACAAAGACTCACCTGCAGAGAGCTGACCCGTCCCGACAATCGATCCGCCAATTGAGCCAATCAGAAAAAAAGCAACAAGAATGACAAGAGTTAAAAGCTCGCGCCCATAGCGCGAGCGGCTCGCCCACTCTCGCCGGAGTAGGCGACCTTTTATTTTCATATAATCTCACCACCAATCCTTCCAGTGACTGTCACCGATGATGAGATAAGTAAACAATTTACATAATATGCGTAGGCACAATATAATACAAATTCCATCAGTAATCAAGTCCTTTGTCAAAATACGCAAATTTTTGTGAATTATGCCCATGTATTATGTAAACATAATTATGTCAACCACTGCAACCATCGTGCATGAAATCCCTTTGTACGCAAGGATATTTAACTATATTTTGTGTCTAGCCCGCCAACTCGAGACAACATATTGGTAATCACGCTCAATTATGTCTACCTGTAATCATGAATACAGATAGTAATCATCGTTTACGCCTGGAACGTTTTTGTGCTGATCCGGATCGCCTTGCACAAAGAGCCCCGCCAAAAGCGCCGCCTGCTATTGATGCTACTGACAACTTTAAAAACATTGGAGATATTATTTTTCCGCCGGGTGCAATTAGTGTGGCAATCAGTATCACAAACAGTATGATTCCGCCAGACGCGAGTCCCGTCTCAAGCGCTCCTCTCCCCCGCCGCAACGCTGAGGTTGTGCCTGCGGCTGCCGATGCGAGAAATACGCATGCTATAACAAGGTACTTTAAAACCCCGGGCGGCAGAGTCCCTCCCTCTACTAATAGTGCGGTCACAAGCATGAGCAAGACACAAACAACGATGCCAATCAGTGGACCGGATATATACCACTTGAGCTTTGTGCCTCGTCTTTTCTTCCTTTCAGTCGCTGTAAACATAACAAACCCCTCCGACGCAATTGATGTTTGTACATCCTATTGCACCGAAGGGGTAGTTTATGAAAGAAATATTGTTTCGCTTATTCGTCGACCTTGTTTTCCTCGCCGGAGGTCTTTGCAGCCTTCTTGCCCTTAGCCTGCTGCTGGGCTGCTGCCTTGGCCTTCTCCTCGCGGACGTTGCTGGACACTGCCCACTTGGCGAACTGTATACGGACACGATCTTCACCGGTCTCGAGAGTAAGTGTATCTTCAGTAACCTGAACTATCTTACCCATAATACCACCAATAGTTACAATCTCATCACCGACAGAAATAGCGTTACGCATCTCGGTGAGCTGCTTTTTCCTCTTGTTCTCAGGTCTGATAAGGAAAAAATAGAACACAACGAAAATTACCACCAGGAATATAAGTGAAGATGCTCCACCTGCGGCTGGCGTTGTCAATACATTAAAGATCATTCTTTACCCTCCAAAGCTTTTGCAAAAAGTATCAAAGACGATTATACCCGCATTTAACCACAAATGCAAGCAGAATATACTAATTTTGCTATATCCTAGCATCAAGTTTTTGTGCGTATTCTGCTCTAAACTCAGCGTACCTGCCTTCATCCAGCGCGCGGCGTATGCGTCTCATCAGTTCGTTATAAAAATACAGGTTGTGTACAACAGAAAGACGCTGTGCCAGCAACTCACCGGATTTAAAAAGATGTCTCAGATATGCTCTTGAGTATCTGCGGCACACAGGGCAGTCGCATCCAGCCGATATCGGCTGACCATCACGCGCATATTTTGCGTTTAGGATATTTATCACGCCGTCCCAGGTGAAGAGATGTCCGTGCCGGCCATTTCGCGAGGGCATCACGCAATCGAAAAAGTCAACCCCGCGCCAGACAGCCTCTATGATATTGCCGGGAGTCCCAACGCCCATGAGATAGCGCGGTTTCTCCTTAGGCATGTGTTCCTCAACCACGTCTATCGTGTCATACATCTCCTGCGCAGTCTCCCCCACTGCCAGTCCGCCGATGGCATAGCCTTCGAGATCAAGGTCGGCGATGCGCTTCATATGCTCAATGCGCAGATCCGCAAAGACTGTTCCCTGATTTATGCCAAAGAGCACCTGACCGGGATTTATGGCATCAGGCTCGGCATTATACTCGTCAAGTGCGGTCTTGCAACGCTGCAGCCAGCGGTAGGTTCTGTCGCAGGAGGCGCGAACATACTCGTATGGCGACGGTATCTTGATGCACTCGTCAAAGGCCATGGCTATATCCGAGCCGAGGTTCGACTGTATTCGCATACTCTCCTCAGGCCCCATGAAAACGCGCTTGCCGTCAACGTGTGAGTTAAAGTGGACGCCCTCCTCCGTTATCTTTCTGAGAGAAGCTAGCGAAAAAATTTGAAAGCCGCCGCTATCGGTGAGCATAGGCCCGTCCCATGTCATGAATTTATGCAGTCCACCCATATCGCGTATGAGGTCATCCCCGGGCCTGATGTGCAGATGATATGTGTTAGACAGCTCTATCTGACAGCTAACCACATTCAAGTCACGGGCGGATATGCCGCCCTTAATCGCGCCCTGAGTCCCCACGTTCATGAATACCGGCGTCTGAGCAGTGCCGTGTGGGCAGATAAACTCGCCGCGACGCGCCCGTCCCTCTGTCTTGAGTACTTTAAACAACTTCCGAGCCCCCTTTATGTTAAAATCATCGCATCCCCGAAGGAAAAAAATCTATATTTTTCCCTGACAGCAATATTATAAGCGTTTAGAATGTTTTCACGTCCGGCAAAAGCCGAAACAAGCATCACAAGTGTGCTCTCCGGAAGATGAAAGTTTGTTATAAGTCCATCCGTGCATTTAAAGCTATATCTGGGGTATATAAAAATATTTGTCCAGCCCGAGCATGCTACCACGCTGCCGTCAGCGTTTGCAAAACTCTCAAGAGTGCGGCAGGAAGTTGTGCCTACGCATATAACGCGGCCGCCGGCGGCCTTGGTCTCGTTTATTGTTCTTGCCGTCTCCTCCGGTATCGTGCAATACTCCGAGTGCATCTCGTGCTCCTCGACAGAGTCCACCTTCACCGGTCTAAATGTGCCGAGGCCGACATGCAGCGTCACAAAGCACTCGCGCACACCAATGTCAGCCAGCTTATCGAGAAGCTCTCGGGTGAAGTGCAGTCCGGCGGTAGGCGCGGCGGCGCTTCCAAGCTCCTTTGAGTAAACAGTCTGATACCTCTCGCCGTCCTCAAGCTCCGCCTTTATATATGGGGGCAGCGGCATATGACCGAGCCGCTCCAGAACCTCGAGAAAAATGCCCTGATAGCTAAACTTGACGATCCTGTTCCCCCCCTCCACAACTGTTTCCACCTGTGCAGAGAGCTCGCCGTTGCCGAAGATAATCGTTTCGCCCGGCTTTGTCTTGCGCCCGGGGCGTGTCATGCACTCCCAGCTGTCGCCGCCTAAATCACGCAGCAGAAGCACCTCCACTGCGCCTCCGCTTGGCTTTGCTCCCATGAGACGTGCCGGCAGCACGCGAGAATCGTTCATGACAAGGCAGTCGCCCGGCCGAAGAAGGCCGGGCAGCTCGTTGAATATTTTGTGTGTTATTTTGCCGCTGCCCCTGTCAAGGCACAGGAGCCTGGACTCATCGCGTTTTTCCAGCGGAGTCTGTGCGATAAGTTCCTCCGGCAGCTCGTAGTAAAAATCCGATGTCTTCATTATGCTCCCCGTGAGAGTGCAACTCCCGTGTAATAGAAACCGATAATCTGGTCGTATGTATATCCATAAGATCTCGCCATTGCGTATGCGCCAAACTGGCTCATGCCGCAGCTATGCCCCCAGCCGCCGCCGTTAAAGGTAATGGAGCTGCCATTGTCCACAGCGGTGAAATGTATGCTGTACATCCCCATCGTGCCGGTACAGAAGCTTTGGCAGGCCCCCTTTGTGATCGTGGCGACCCTTCCGTTAACGTCTGTAAACTTGAGCCCAATGGCGTTGCCGGTGTCAGAATACGTTACTTCCAGACTTTTTATAGTAGAAAGTGAGTGACCTACTCTATTTACAAACGTGGTAAGCTCACCCTTTGTATATCTGAAGGTCCAGCTGCTCTTTCCGTTTATACTGTCTGATGCTGCCTCGAAGGGGTCAAGCTTGCCGCGCAGGTATGGCAAGGTATTGGTGAACACATTCTCGCTATTTTCGGAGCCGCCACCGAATGATGAAGAGTACAGGGCAGAAATGAGCCTTCCGTTATAGGTAATATACTGCCCGGCTGTGGCATCAACTGCCGAGTCAGAATTGGCATTGGCAAGATTTGTTCCTCGATATGCCTGGCTGAAGGTATCGTTCGTCACGTCAAAGCCATAGCTCGAGTTTGCATTAAAGTTATTCACTGCAAATGTGCGAGCGCATACCGCCTGAGCCTTGAGTGCCTCGATAGGCCAATTTGAACTCATCTCATACGGGAGTATACCCTTTACATAGTCCTCGATGTCAATAGCATTTATGACAGTAAGCTTATCCCCTGTGCGGCGGACATATTCAAAGTCGCCGTAGTATTTGTAACCTTTAAACCAGGTAATTGCTTTTCCGCTGCTGTTTTGCGGACTGACAGCAAGACTCTTGGAACTGCCGCCGTCAAACTCGAAGAGAATGGCGGAGTCCGAGGTACGGGTCACTACTACGCACTTATTGCTTGCCGAATAGGCCGTGCCGCTTATGGAACGCGCGGTCGCAGCGTCACTTGCCGCCTGGGCACTGTCGTAGTTTCCGACAAGGGTGCGATACACGCCGTCATAATACGCCGGAAAGCCGTCGGAGTATTGATCGGCTGCCGTCTTTGCGGCCTCAAAGCTCTGATATGTATTGGGAAGCAGAATATGATAGCAGCCAAGATGCCCGCCGCTCAGATCGTGGTTCTTGTCGCTTGCCATAGTTATTGCCTTTTGCGTCGTATAGCCCAGCTCGTGGAAAATGCGCGACGAGTCGTAGTATCCGAATTTATATCCGTTGCCGACAGCGTTTTCAAGATTTGCCGAGTCCAGTGTCGGATTTCTGATGCTGCTTGCGCTGTCAAAGTAATAGAGTCCCACGCGAATCTTGGAATACTTAATAGACACACTGCCGCCGACAGACAAATGAGGCGGAATGACAGTGTCTGTATATCCTATCATCTCCACACCACGCTCGCTGACCACATAGGCATGTGTATCCGTCAGCCTTGTAACTGTCCCGTCAGCTCCTATGACATATGCCTTGTTGAGGTCGCCTGACAGAGTATTTTGAGAATCGTTCACATAAATCCCCGAAGCTGCTTTCACTCCAACAGGCCACGCAGCCGCGACTAAAAGCAACGCGAGTGCCACAAAAACAAGTCTTTTATACAAATTTAGTTTCATTACTTCACCTTTGCTGACCTTTTAACGATTTATTGACTTAAAGTACATAAAGTGCTAGAATTATAAGATAATCCCATCAGTATTACTATTGCATTTTTCGACGGTTTCTGTCATTATAAAATGAACTCGCGTTATTTGCAAGCTTTTAAGAACTTGGCATGATTTTACAGCGGAACGAATACATTTGTTTGTATGGCGAAAGGAAGACTGATTTTATGAATAAGTTGAAAGTTGGCGTCATTGGTGGAACCGGTATGGTAGGGCAACGTTTTGTCAGCCTCATAGCCAAGCACCCATGGTTTGACTTAGCAGTTATAGCCGCAAGCGCACGAAGTGCGGGGAAAACATACGAGGATGCAGTCGGCGCTCGTTGGGCGCTGGACACTCCCATGCCCGACTGCGCTAAGAAGCTTCTAATCCGGAATGCCGCAGATGTGGCGTCTGTAGCAGCGGATGTTGATTTTGTTTTTTCCGCTGTTGATATGAAGGATGAAGAGATACGTGCGCTTGAGGAGGCATACGCCAAGCAAGAGTGCCCCGTGGTCTCCAACAACAGTGCAAACCGCTGGACCCCTGACGTACCCATGGTTATACCGGAGATAAACCCCGAGCACCTTGAGGTCATCCCTTTCCAGAAAAAACGTCTGGGAACAACTCGCGGCTTTATTGCCGTAAAGTCCAACTGCTCAATTCAGAGCTATGTACCCGCTCTTTCACCTCTCCGTGATGAATTTGGTGTCAGCAAAGTACTCGCCTGCACATATCAGGCTATATCCGGTGCCGGCAAGACCTTTGAAACCTGGCCTGAGATGGTTGATAACGTCATTCCTTATATAGGTGGGGAGGAAGAAAAGAGCGAACAGGAGCCCATGAAGATTTGGGGTCATCTGGAAAACGGAGTAATCGTGAATGCCGAAAAGCCCTCCATTACCGCTCAGTGCCTGCGTGTTGCCGCTTCAAACGGACATATGGCGGCAGTGTATGTGAGCTTCGACAAGAAACCGACCAAGCAGGAGATACTCGAGCGCTGGGCAAATTACAAGGGCCGTGCTCAGGAGCTCAATCTGCCCTCCGCACCCAAGCAGTTTTTAAACTATTGCATTGAAGATAACAGGCCCCAGACAAGACTTGACAGAATGAATGAGGGCGGAATGCAGGTATCCATCGGCCGCCTGCGCCCTGACACACAGTATGACTATAAATTCGTATGTCTCTCGCACAACACTTTGCGTGGAGCCGCCGGCGGAGCTGTTGAGCTTGCCGAGCTGCTCTGTGCCGAGGGATATATTAGTGCAAAATAATAAAGGGGGAAAAAGCCATGGCAAAGACACCAATATTTACCGGTTCCTGCACAGCCATTGTCACACCTTATCTTGAAGACGGTGTTGATTACGCCAAATATGCGGAGCTTATAGAGCAGCAGTACGAAGGCGGCACCTCCGCTATCCTCGTCTGCGGCACTACAGGTGAAAACCCGACCCAGAGCGAGGAGGAGCACAACAAGCTCGTTGAGCTGACTGTTGAAAAGTGCCGGGGACGCATGAAAACCATCGTTGGAATTGGCTCATACAACACCGAGCACGCTCTCGCCTACGCAAAGCACGCCGAAGCAGTTGGAGCGGACGGCCTGCTCATGGTAACGCCGTACTACAACAAAACATCGCAGAGGGGTCTTGTCGAGCACTTCACCTATGTCGCTGACAGATGCAGTGTTCCGATGATACTCTACAACGTGCCAAGCCGCACCGGCATCGGCATCAAACCCGCCACCTACAAGGAGCTTTCAAAGCATCCGAACATCAACGGTGTCAAGGAAGCCTCCGGCGATATCGCTGAGTATGCCCTCACCCGCGCAATGTGCGGTGACGAGCTCAATTTCTGGAGCGGAAACGACTCTGATACTCTGCCCATGATGGCGCTGGGTGCCTATGGCATCATCTCTGTTGCCTCAAATCTCATCCCGGCGGAGGTTTCAAAACTCTGTGAGCTCTGCTTTGCCGGTGACTTCAAGGTCGCCGCGGAGCACTATTTCAAGCTGGCTGACATTTTTGACTGCCTGTTTATCGAGACGAACCCGATACCCGTTAAGACTGCCATGAACCTCGCAGGCATGAATGCCGGAAAGCTTCGTCTGCCGCTGGTTAATATGGCTCCCGAAAATATCGAGAAACTCAAGACATCCATGCGCGGAGTGGGTTTCCAGGTATAATCGGCTAAAGAGGAAAAAATATGCTAAAGATAATTGTCTCGGGCTGTAACGGACATATGGGGCAGTCTGTTGTGGGTATATGCTCAGGCAGACAGGATATGGAAATTGTGGCAGGGTTTAATAGAACCCCGATAAAGAAGAACGGCTTTCCCGTGTACTCTGAGCCGATGGAATATGGCGGTCCCGCAGACGCAATAGTTGATTTTTCAAACCCGGCCAATCTCAAAAGTCTTTTGAGCTATTCGGTAAAGCGTCAGATACCGGTCGTGTTGTGTACAACCGGATATTCCGATGACCAGCTCCGGCAAATCGACGATGCCTCGAAGCAGGTTCCGGTCTTTAAGTCCGGAAACATGTCTCTTGGTATTAATTTGATGCTGAACCTCGTACGCCGCGCGGCCTCGGTTCTCGGTGAGGACTTTGATATTGAAATCATTGAACGCCATCACCGCCGCAAGGTCGATGCACCGAGCGGTACGGCAATTATGATAGCTGATGCCGCGGCTCAGGCCCTGCCATACGAGCCGGTCAACATTTTTGAGCGCCACAGTGTGCGCCAAAAGCGCGGAGATCACGAGATTGGGATATCCTCTGTACGCGGAGGCACAATCGTCGGTGAGCATGAGATAGTATTTGCCGGGAACGATGAGCTGCTGGAAATTAAACACTCCGCGCTTTCGCGTGAGGTCTTTGCAAACGGCGCAGTTGTTGCAGCAAAGTATATTTCAGGCATTAAGAAGCCGGGTCTCTATAATATGGACGATGCCTTGAAGGACATAATTAACTAAATGAATTATTGAACATAAGCCGCAGCTCAAATTAGAGTTGCGGCTTATAAAATATTGTGTTGTAAGTTTAGCTGATTTGTTATAAAATGAGCTTATAGAATCTAGGAGGGTAGAAACATGATTTTTGTAGCAGCTACCACCTTGCAGACTTTTTTCGCCAACTCGATGAACATACTATGGCTTATAGCGATAGTAGTCTTTCTTGTTGTTGAAGCTGCAACAGCAGGCTTGACCTGTATTTGGCTTGCGATTGGCTCGTTGGCAGCGCTTGTTGCCTCAATGTTCGGAGCGGCAATTTGGCTGCAGGTGCTATGGTTTTTTGTTGTAACCTTTATTGCTCTGTATCTGACACGTCCTCTCGTGAAAAGATTCCTTAACTCCAATAGTCAGCCGACAAACGCAGATATGGTAATAGGGATGAAGGCCGCGGTCATTGAAGATATTGACAACATCGCGGGATCCGGTGCGGTATCGGTGGCCGGAAAGGTCTGGACGTCGCGGACGGTGAACGGCCAGGTCGTTCACGCAGGTTCCCTTGTTCTGGTCGAGCGCATTGAGGGCGTAAAACTCATGGTTTCGCCGCTTGATAATGACGACGAAGAGTTAAAAGAAAATTAGTAGCATCTTTATAAAGGAGAGAATAAAATGGAGTTTATTGTTCCCGGAGTTCTTGCGCTGATTGTAATATTCATACTCATCAGCTGTATCAAAATCGTTCAGCAGGCCAACGCATACGTTGTCGAGCGACTCGGCAAATATCACGCAACCTGGAGTGTCGGTATTCACTTCAAGCTGCCAATTTTTGATCGCGTTGCCAAGGCGGTCTCACTCAAGGAGCAGGTTGCCGACTTCCCTCCCCAACCGGTCATCACCAAGGACAACGTCACAATGCAGATTGACACCGTTGTCTACTTCCAGATAACTGACCCCAAGCTGTATGCCTATGGTATCGAGAGGCCCATTCTTGCAATCGAGAACCTTTCTGCGACCACGCTGCGTAACATTATCGGTGATCTAGAGCTTGACCAGTGCCTCACCAGCCGGGATGTTATAAATACCCAGATGCGCGCCATACTTGATGAAGCTACCGATCCCTGGGGCATCAAGGTCAACCGCGTTGAACTCAAGAACATCCTGCCACCCAGAGAGATTCAGAACGCAATGGAGAAGCAGATGAAGGCCGAGCGTGAGCGTCGGGAGGCTATTCTTCGTGCCGAGGGCGAAAAGAAGGCCGCCATCCTTACCGCAGAGGGCGAGCGTGAGTCAGCGATTCTCCGCGCAGACGCCAAGAAGAAGTCTCAGGTTCTTGAGGCTGAGGGTGAGGCCGAGGCCATACTCTCCGTCCAGACCGCAACTGCAGAGGGTATTCGCCGCATTAACGAGTCTATGCCCTCGGATGCCGTCATTAAAATCAAGGCTCTTGAGGCCTTTGCGGCGGCCGCCAACGGCAGAGCGACCAAGATCATTATCCCATCCGAAATACAGGGGCTTGCCGGTCTTGCCACAGGCCTTGTAGAGGCATGCAAGGAGTTTGACAACGCGAAATAAACTCTGTCAGCCATAACAAAAAATAAGGTGGCCGGCGGTGTTCACCGCCGGCCACATGCGGGAGATTATATGGAGTATTCTGAAAAGGCGCGAGTTTTTCTCACGCAGAACGGCATGGAACCTGAGAAAATTGATCTGGAGACCACAGTCTCCTCCTTCTTGAGCGAAATGACCTTGGGCCTTCACGGTCACGACAGTTCAATCAGGATGATCCCCACATACCTCACCTCAGACGGAGTTCTCCCTTTGGGCAAACCCGCTGCAATTATCGACGCCGGCGGCACGAACTTCCGCACAGCGCTGGTGACCTTTTGGGAGGACGGCCCCAGCATAGAAAAACTCGAGGTTTGCCCTATGCCGGGCAGTGGGGAAGCTGTCACATGGAATGAGTTTATAAGCTTCACTGCAAAGAGGCTGGCTCCCCTGCTGAGCTATACCGACTGTGTGGGGTTTTGCTTTTCATATCCTACCGAGGTGACTCCTGAGCGAGACGGTCGCACGCTGAATCTCACAAAGCAGATTCGTATAAGCGGCTTTGAGGACAGGCTTATCTGTGCAGATCTAATTGCCGAGCTTGAAAGCTTGGGCATTAGAGGCAAGAAAATTGTTCTTTTGAACGACACACCTGCGGTACTGCTCTCAGGTGCCGGATTTGCCCAGTCACACGACGGTCTGATCGGCCTGATAGCCGGAACCGGAACCAATACCAGCTGCTCCCTGCCGGTTTCTGAAATTAAGAAGCCGCATGGCTATTTCCAGGGGAATATGCTGATAAATCTGGAGTCCGGCTCGTTTATGGGTGTCCCCCGCGGCAAATTTGATGATGAACTGGATGCCGCCACCGCTGACGAAGGTACTTATTGGCTCGAGAAGGCAAGCTCCGGCGCATATCTGGGCGAGCTCTGCCGCCTGACTCTGCGCGGCGCCGCAAAAGAGGGGCTTCTTTCGCAAGAAGCTTGTGCGGCTGTGCTGAGTCTCGGCACGCTCACGGCTCCCATGGCTGATGAACTTGCAGGCGGAGCGGGAGCCGGAATGTTTTCCGGTTATGACGCCGCACTTGCAGGCGAGCTTTGCACGGCAATATTTGACCGCGCCGCGCGCTGTATCTGCGCCAACCTCTCTGCTATTCTGGTGCTGGCAGACATAGGCTCTGACCCCGCGCGACCGGCACTCATCTGCGCCGACGGCTCCGTAATACGCCGCAGCCGAACGTTCCGTCCGTTTTTTGACCGATACATGTCCGAGTTTACGAGCGGAACTCTCGGAAGGCATGTAAAACTATACTCAACCGAAAACGCAACAATGCTCGGCACTGCCGTAGCCGCCCTATTAAATGCTCAGTCTAATTGAGCCTATTAAAAACTCAGGAGGAAATTATGTCACTCGAACTAGGAATCAAAGGCAGCACAAGCTGCACAGTAACCCAGGATCTCACTGCACGCGCTCTGCGCTCCGGTGGCCTTGACGTTCTCTCAACACCTATCATGATCGCACTCATGGAGGAAGCGGCTCTCACCTCCGTCCGTGAGTACCTGGAGGATGGTGAGGACACTGTTGGCACTAATATTAACGTGAGCCACCTTTCGGCAACTCCGGTAGGCATGAAGGTTCGTTCTGAGAGCGAGATTATTGAGCTCGACAGACGCCGCATACTCTTTAGTGTTCGTGCCTATGATGAAGCGGGGCTCATCGGCGAAGGCACTCACGAGCGTTTTGTGATAAGCACAGATAAATTTATTGCAAAGTGCGAGGCGAAAAAGGCCGGAAATTAGTTTTATTCGCTTAAATAGTAAAGATCAGCTTGGCAAAGCCAAGCTGATCTTTATTTCGTTTATGCTCTTTTTCTGCCCTGGCCGTTTAGTAGCGGTTTAATGGCACGATGCAGAAGATACACAAGCTGCGCATCCACAAATGCAATTGCAATCTTGAGCGGCGCACGCAGCATGAGATATTGCAAGAACGGGTTGCCGTACATGTGCGAGAGCACTATAGTGCCTGTGAGAAGGTTGCACAGTATGTCCGCGGTCATGCAAACCACAAGATACTTCCACCATTTATCCAGATTTCCTCTGAAGATGTACTTTGCAAGAAGTCCGGCTGTTAATCCGGCAAGTATCGGCCCCGCCAGCAGCGGCGGATAAAAACCGAGACCTGACAGAATCGTCGATCCGATGAAGTCCGACAGACCGCCTACCAGAGCTCCCCCGACCGGTCCCAAGCAGACACCGGCAAGTATAATCGAAAAGTACTCAAAGCTCACCCGCAGCGACGGGGTCAGATAGAAGCCCAGAAGTCTTGCAAGGATAATGCTGGTTGCGGTCAGCATGGCTATAATAGCAATAGAACGCGTGTCAAAAGTTTTTTTCATGTAAAAAATCCCCTTTCGTGGCTGTTGCCACAAAAGGGGATTTCCCCCGTGGCACAGCGGATGCGGAACGCCATCGCGGGCTCTTAAACCCTTCGTCCGGTGGCGACCTCCCATCCACCGGCACTTGACGCGGTATTCCTACTCTGTACTCACCGGAATATATACTCCGGCACCATTGCTAGGAAAGATTAAAATAGTCCCGAAACCTCACCGGTTTGGGTGTTGATATCAACCTTGCGATACGCAGGGTTTGAGCCGGTTCCCGGCATCATGCTTATAGACCCCGCCATGGGACACAAGAACTTCGCACCGCCATACTCAAGTATGTCACGGATCGGCAGACGCCATCCGTTTGGCACCCCCTTCAGGCTCGGTTCATGGCTCAGAGACAGGTGGGTCTTAACCATCATAGTGCAATAATCTGCGTATTTGGGATCTGACTCGAAGCGCTCAGCCTTCTCAACGGCGAGCTCCGACCAGTCAACCCCCTCGGCACCATACACCTCTTTTGCAATTATTTCTACACGCTGACGGAGCGGCATATCCAGGGAATAAAGATACTTAAGCTCCACCGGTTCCTCGCATGCCTCGATAACTGCCTCGGCAAGCTCAATTGCACCCTCTCCGCCATACTGCCAATGCTCGGAAAGTGCGCAACGCACGCCCTGTTCCGCGCACAGCTTGCGTATGAGCGCAACCTCTGCGTCGGTATCTGTATAAAACTTGTTTATACAGACCACGGGCTGTATGCCGGACTTTTTGACATTATTAACATGGTGGAAGAGGTTCGCGCAGCCTTTTTCAAGCAGCTCGAGATTCTCCTCGGTGTACTCCTGCGGCAGTGCCCTGCCGGGAACAACAGCCGGACCGCCGCCGTGCATTTTGAGCGCACGTATAGTGGCAACGACAACAGAGACGTTTGGTTTTAGGCCTGAGAGCCTGCACTTGACGTTCCAAAATTTCTCGAAGCCGATATCGGCAGCAAAGCCGGATTCGGTGACATGGTAATCGAACAGCTTCAAAGCCAGCTTATCGCCAATTATTGACGACTGTCCAATTGCGATATTCGCAAACGGGCCCGCGTGTATGAGGCAGGGCTGATGCTCGACCGTATAGCAGAGAGTCGGATTAATTGTGTTGCGCATCCAGGCTGTCATCGCACCCGCAACCTCGAGATCCTCTGCGGTTACAGGCTTACCCTCTTTATCATATGCCATGACAATATTGCCGATGCGCTCGCGCAGATCTTTAAGGTCGGTCGCAACCGATAAGATAGCCATCAGCTCCGAAGAAACCGCAATATTGGTGCGGGTGGTCATTCTATAGCCGTCCATCTTGCCCTCGCCCAGACCGATCTCCATCTTGCGCAGAGCCTGACAGCAGAAGTCCATGACAAAGTTCCACTCGACACTCTCAGGATCAATGTCTAGGCGCTTAAGACCAATGGAGTCCAGTCTCTCATCGTCATAATTGCGCTCGTGCTGCATGCGGGCATTTAGTGCCACCATGCCCAAATTGTGCGCGTTCATGATGTCGTTAATGTCACCTGTGAGGCCGAGCGAAAACTCAGTCATGGGTATAAGCAGTGCGTTGCCGCCGCCTGCGGCTGAGCCCTTGACGTTCATTGTCGGTCCGCCGGATGGCTGACGAAGGCAGCCGCCGACATTCTTGCCAAGCTTGCCGAGACCTTCAATAAGGCCGAGGCTCGTTGTGCTCTTGCCTTCACCGAGCGGAGTCGGGGTAATGGCAGTGACCTCAATGTACTTGCCGTCGGGCTTGTTGCCCAACCTATTCATGATCTTGATAAAGTCAAGCTTCGGGGTTTTGCCATAGGGAATTATCTCGTCGGGCAACAGCCCCATGCTTTTACGGAAGTGTTCGACATCCGGCAGGGTCCTCTCTGCCTCTTGCGCGATTTGCCAGTCTTTGTAAACGGTCGGGTCAAGCATTCATTCTTCCTCCCATAATCTATCATTTAAATCGCCTTGCGGCTTGAACAACATGTGACGCGAGCACCGAGCTTGTCACTCCGCCCACTCCGCCGGGAACGGGGGTTATGGCTGATACGATTGGTTCAACTGCCGCAAAATCGACATCGCCGCACAGTATTCCGCCATCCATATTAACCCCGACATCAATTACAACCTGCCCGGCTGAGACATGTCCGGTACCTATGGTGCGCGCCTTTCCGACAGCGGCAACAATGATATCGGCATCACGACAAATCCTGGGTATATCCACTGTTTTCGTGTGGCAAACCGTAACCGTCGCATTTCTGTTAATGAGCAGCAGTGACAGAGGACGCCCGATGACCAGGCTCCGCCCCACAACTGCAACGCGTTTGCCGGAGGGATCAATCTTGTAATAATCCAGCAGCTCCATGACAGCCTGAGCTGTGCAGGGCACATAGCCCTCACCAGAGCCGGAATAAAGCCCGGACATGGAGCAGCTTGTCATTCCGTCAATGTCCTTTTGAGGAGCGAGCGCCTCGGTTGCCACACGCTCATCAATATGCTTCGGCATAGGTCTGAACATGAGCACGCCATGAACCGAGTCATCAGCGTTCAGAGCCTCAATCTCATGGAGAAGTTCCTGCTGACTGATGCTTATCGGCAAGGAAACCCGCCGGACATCTATCGCGCAGTCTGACATGCGCTTTATTGCGCTGCGCTCATACGCAAGGTCATCCGGCCTCTCCCCTATTCTGAGGATTGCCAAAGTCGGAATAACACCTTGATTGCGCAGAGTCAATACCTCGCTAGCTATTCGCTCATTAATTGATTTTGTTACCTCTGCACCTTTTAAAATCAAAGCCATTAATTATCCTCGTTATTTGTTTTCTTTAAATATGCCAGCCAATATGCTCCGGCAACGAGCACTCCGCCGCCTATCACGTTACCGAGCGTCACCGGCAATAAGTTTGCGGTCAACAGGCTTGACCAGCTCAAACCGTCGAGCGCCGCCTGAGAAAGACCGATTGAAATTGCGGCATCAGCAAAATCAGCTTTCGCAAAAATGCCCGCGGGAATGTAAAACATGTTCGCAACCGAGTGCTCGAAACCGGAGGTGACAAACATGCAAATCGGGAAAAATATCGCCAGTACTTTGCCCCCCGCGTCCTTCGCGCCTGTTGCAGCCCAAACAGCCAGGCATACAAGCCAGTTGCAGAGTATGCCCAGAATAAATGCGCGGCTGAAGGTCAGCGCAGTCTTAGAAGCGGCAATTTTGACTGTCAACGCACCCAGAAGTCCGGCACCGCTCTCGAGCAGTCCGCCGTTCACAGTCAGCCAAGCTACAAAAACCGAGCCTATAAAATTGCCGATATAGACAAACAGCCAATTTTTGAGCACTGCTCTGAGTCGTACACGTCCATCAAAAACACCTGTGAGCATCAAGCTGTTGCCGGTGAAGAGTTCCGCACCGCAAAGCACGACAAGTATTAGACCGCCTGCAAAAACTGCCCCGGCAAGAACACGCCCAAGGCCGTAAGTACCGGGATCTGCCAGAAGATTAAATGCAGCCATGTTTGATGCAAAGCCCGCAAACGCGATGTACGCTCCTGCAAGTACACCGAGCAAAACAAGTTTCCAGACCGGCAATGCCGCCTTCGCGGCGGCGCTGCCCGCACTTGCCTGTGCTATCTCTGCAGGGGTCAAGATAAATTTCGTGTCCATAGTCCACCCCACGCGCTTTTATTTATAAGGATAGAATATACTGTTTCTCAGCCAAAGTAAATATATAGGAACTTAGAAAGCTGCCAGTTTTATGGCAGCTTTCTAGTCATTTTGCTATCTTTCTTCAGTAAAGCTGTTCTTTTGCGTGAATTAAATTAGTAACAAGGGCGTTCAGGGGTGCTTCCATGCCAAGCTTAGCTGCCTCGGAAACTGCTGCACCGTTTATTCTGTCCACCTCTGTCAAGCGCTTATTTGATACATCTGCCAGCATGGATGCGCGGTTGTCACCCGTCACCAGTGCCACGTCAAGGACATTTTCAAACATTTCCTCAAACTCAAAGCTCATGCCCGCGGCATTTGCAACTGCTACAGCCTCCTTCACCAGCGCATGGGATACTGCTTTGGCGTAAGGGTTATTTGCGATACATTGGTTTGTCTCGTCAAGCAGCGCACAGATCGGGTTAATTCCAATATTTACAAACAATTTGCTCCACACCAGCTCCCTGACGTCAGGCGTCAGCTCGACCTCCGGCACGCCGCCCTCTATCATGACCTTAGCCACAAGCTCTGCTCTGCTCTGGTCAACTGTCAGGCAGCCCAAATGTGTCGGCCCCTGACCCTTGTGAAGCACATGCCCTGGCCCGGCTACTATAGCGCCGCCGGAGCTGGTTCCAAGAACTATCTGCTCCTCAGGAACAAATTTTACAATTTCATCGGCGTTGCCATAGCCGTTTTGCAGGGATAAAACCACTGTAGCAGGGCCGATTAGAGATTTGTTTGCAGTCAGAGCTGCGGCACTCTGATATCCTTTCGTGAGCAAAATCAGCAGATCAGTCGGCTCACACCCTGTGGTATCGATGGTCGCAGAGAGATTTTTATATATCTTTGTGGTTCCGTCCAGATGAACAAACTCAAGACCGCGCTCGTTTATGGCATCGACATGAGCCTTTACCACGTCAACAAGCAAAACCTCGTTATGCTCGCAGAGGTAGGTTGCATAAATGCAGCCCATCGCGCCCGCGCCTACTATTGCTATTTTCATCTCAGTTCTCCTCTATTCTTCGATCTCGACGATGATATTGCAGATTGTTGCGTCTCCTCTGATTCTTATAGGCGAGCAGTAGGCCTTAAGAAGCTTCTTGCCGATGATCGGCTCGGGATTAATATCCTCATAGACCAAAATGGTGTGGTTAGGCAGATCCGGGTTCAGAAACGCCTTATGTGTACGGAAACCGTTTTTCTGACCGTTTGCTATGTTTTCAATTGACATCGTGTCGATGCCGACAGCCTTGATTTTCGGAAGCTCAACGCGAATCCATTCTGCAGCCTCGGGGGAAACCGCAGGGAAATTGTTTGCATAGGTCATGAAATCGCTGCCGCGATGAGGCCAGTAGTTTGTGTTGAAAAACAGTGCGTCGGCTTCATATATCTCGTCGCCATGAGCCTTTATATCCTCGATTGTGATCAGATAGTTATCGCCTTCGGCAGGAACATTCACCAAAACCGGATGCTCGTAAACAAAGCTCTCGGTCGGCACCGCCTCAAGGTTATCCATCTTCGGAGTATCCCCGCCCATATAGTGCCAGGGAGCATCGACGTGTGTGCCGGCGTGCAGATAGGTCGTTAGAACTGAGCCGTTCCAGTCAGCGCCGGCGAGCAGATCCTCACGCAAAAACAGTTCCGTCTCAGGAAGTCCGGGGTAAACGGGCATTCCGGGATAAACAGGATAGCCTATTTCAACGTATTTCTTCATAGTAAAGCTCCTTTATATTTTTATTAGTCCAGCTTCGGAATTTCCACTTTTTTATTGAAAGAATACTCCTCCGTTGGGAACGCGCCCGACAGGGTCTCCTCGTGGAAAAGATTCAGACCATCAACCATGGCCGAGCGAATATGCGCAAAGTGTTTGACAAACTTGGGCTTGAAGTCGCCATACATGTCCAGCATGTCCTGAAGCACAAGAACCTGGCAATCTACATGCGGGCCTGCTCCGATTCCGAGGATGGGAACACTTACAGACTCGGTTAGGGCCTTCGCAACAACGCTTGGCACGCATTCAAGCACGATTGAAAATACCCCCGCGGCTTCCAGTGCCTTGGCGTCCTCGATAAGCTGTTTTGCGCCCTCGGGAGTTCCGCCCTGAACCTTGAAGCCTCCAAATGAAGTTGCCGACTGAGGCGTGAGTCCGATATGACCCATGACAGGAATTCCAACATCAACCATGCGCTTGATTGTGGCTGCCATGTTGACCCCGCCTTCAAGCTTGATGCTGTCGCAGTTTGTCTCCATGAGCAGACGGCAGGCACTGCGTATGGCCTGCTCCGGTCCCTCCTGATAAGAGCCAAAGGGCAGATCGCCTACGATAAAAGTATTCGGAGCACCCTTAACGACCGGGCGGGTGTGGTGTATCATGTCCTCCATGGTTACACCGACTGTGCTTTGATAGCCAAGCATAGTCATGCCGAGGGAATCGCCCACGAGAATGACCTCAACCTCGCTCTGGTCAACGATGCTCGCCATAGTGTAGTCATATGCCGTGACATATGCAAATTTACGGCCTTCTTCCTTGTACTTCTTAAAGTCCAAAACCGTCATTTTCTTTTTTGCCATAATGAACTCTCCTTTGTATACATTGTTGATATAGTGGTATGACTTCTCTTAAAATAATTATATTCAATTTTGGCATATTGTCAATTAGAACTTCATTTGTTCATAATGTTTTGGCGAATCGTTCATATTTCTGCTGCTGTTTTTATTAATTTTACACTTGTCAGAAACGGGTGGTATGATGTCGTTAAAATATTATTGTACTTTTCTCTTGCTTTATCGCCCTGCTTTGTATAGAATGTTAATTATAAATACGCAGTACGACAGGAGAATCCGGATGAATATTCAACCACTTTCAACTCAAATTGCTGAAAAGCTGGAAAACATAATACTCAAAGGCGACATATATTTCCCGGGACAGCAGCTCCCTAACGAACGCGAGCTTTCCGATCTGCTTGGCGCAAGCAGATCCACAATCCGCGAGGCGATAAAGCAACTTGTCGCCCGTGACATGCTTACGATACGACGTGGAGTCGGCACGTTTGTGTCTGAACACCCCGGCGTTATTCGCGATCCCCTCGGCATTGATTCTGTGCCGGACGCCGCCTCAGTGCTCTCCGACTGGTATCGCGTGCGCATGGCGCTTGAGGGCGAGGCAATGGAGATGGTTGCTGCAAATGCCTCAGATGAGGAGCTCAGGCATATCCGGGAGCTAATGCTTGAGGAGGAACGCCAGATAGAAAATGCGCTCAACGCAGATTATTTGAATGTTGATCAGAGTTTTCATTGCGCATTAGCCAGAGCCACACATAATGTAATCATGGAACGACTCATTCCCTCGCTCCATGCGACAGTATATTATGATTTAGTTAAGAGTCTCTACAGCAAATTAAGGCCACGTTACGACTTAAACGCCATTGATTCACACAAGCTTATTGTGAATCATCTCCAGCGACGGGACGGCAGTGCGGCTAATGTCGCCATGCGCTATCACATGCTAAGAGCAATAGATGATATACGTTCAATATCATCCACAAAACCGGAGGATGCCGAAAACTGAATTGGAAACAAAAAGATGAGCCCACAACATTGTTGGGCTCATCTTTTTTGCTTTTAGATATCCAAATCTTCGACCTCGTCAACAGAATCATCGGCTTTTATGACCGGTGTATCAGACCCAACCGCGCCATACGCCCCAGGACTGTCCGCACTATCCGGGTTGGACGCACAGCAGCAGTCGCAGTCTTCATCATCGTGTGCACAGGGTTTCATCTTGGATTTCAGATAGATTATCGAGGCCGCTGCGGCGGCAAGTAAAACAAATTTTAAAAAAACATGCTTTTTTGGTTTAGATTCACAGCAACAACTATTTTTCTCCATCATACGCGCCTCCTTGGATGCATGTCATTATTATTAGCCATACGAGCCGAGAAAATGCGTTTGAAAGAAATAATTGCAATATTATCAATACATGAATTTTAAGAATACGGGGGGAATGGGCAGGGCTTACTCTACCGTCACTCTGCCATCATCTGAGACGCTTATCGTCATCCCGTCCTTGACGTAGCTTAGAAACTCATCGCCGAGTCTATCAACAACAGGCATATCCGCGGATGTCCAGTTTGCCGCAAGAATAGCTCCGGAGGCGGCAAGGCTGTCAATACTCATAGAAAACAGCATGCAGGCTGGCTGATTGTTCGTTGCGCAGGCCGTATACAGAACCATTCCGCCGGTTGTTGAACCAATTGTCTGCGGCAGGCACAGAGCTTTGCCCTTCATCGGCTTCTTATAGAGGTCGGGATTATTCTGATCGCCGCATTTGACCTTTTTATCGCCAAACATCATCGCCATTTGAAAGCTGGCAAGAGTGTTGAATCCGCCATGGGAGACGAGCGCCTCGGCGGTACAGCTGCCGCCGACTACAGGCCGACCTTGAAAAACTTTTGCCATTATATCGCACCTCCTGTTATTTTACGCAGTATCTCATCCTCCGTGTAGAACCTTGCAGTCGTATATGTGCGCAGCTTGTTTGAGCAGGTTATGACAGGCATTTTTCCGGACAAGGGATTATTCATATACATCAGCGGGCAGATGTAAGAGAGAACCACGCCGGTCTTCTCAAGCCGCTTCCAGTCCCATGTACCCTTAAACGCCTTCACCACTGCAGGCGCTGCCGTGAAAACCGTCGGCACAGTGACCTCAGCCTTGCAATTTGCCTTCAGAGCGTCCTCCACCCTGTCCGTCCAGCTCTTGAGTTGTTCCATAGTGAGATGCGGGCAGCCGATGAAGCAGAGCTTCGGCTCGGCATCTAGATCTTTCCAGACACAGGGGTAGCCGGCCTGAACCCTTTGGAGCTCTGCATCGTCTATGACATATACAGGCGCACCCTCGCGTATGAGACTCTCACCCTGCTCCACAGCCTCCGGCGTCAAGTTCTCAATGTGATACAGGCCAACTGCACCATTTGACGCTGTGGCGGCACCGAAGTCCTTCAGATAAGCGGTCGTCTCGGCGTTTAATTCAGCGCCGAGCCACTTATCCAGCCCCTTTATGTACGGCACCTGCTCCATAACCTTCATGCCGATTGCTGAACCCAAAAGCTGAGCCTCCGGCTTTTTCTCGGTTTTAAGCTCAATGATCCAATCAGCCCGGCGGCCGTCATCGGTGAGCAGCCCGAAGTGTGGCACAAAGCCTGCGATAGATCCCATGAGTTCAAGCATTCCCGAGTTGCGGTTGCATCTGGCACCGAGTACACTGTTTGCATAAACAACTGCAGATGACTCAGCCCAGGAGAGGACTTCCCCCTTGTTTGGTTTATTGCCTACCTCGTCGAGATAGCAGGCGCACGTGAAGGCGTCCGGGGACATCAGCCCCAGCTTATCCAGTTGCTTTTCGTAGCGCTTCTGCTGCGAATACATTATGGTCTTGAACACAATGTCCTGCAAGAAATTTGACGGAACGTTTTTGTCCAGAGGCAGAGGGTCTGCCGAGAACTTCTGCGCTGACAGCGCTCCGGCCTCAATAAGCTGATCGTAGAGGTCATACACCGGCTTCATAACCCCGATACCGAAGCTAATCACGGTGTGACCATACTCACTCGTGACCGGCACCATCTTATCCGCCCCGAAGGTCTCGCCATACATCACTAAGGATTTAGTGATCTTAGCCATGACCTCGCCCTTGTCCCCGTTTAGCAGCGACTGCTGCTCCGCAGTAAGTTGCATACTCAAAGCCATTCCTCCTAATATTATTGTGATATCTTTAACGTGTTTTGACACGAAGATAACGCTCTGTCAACAGCTGCCGTCCTATATGAGTATATGATAAATCCGGGCGGACTTATTAAAGCCCACCCGGATATAAGGAGTTATTTGGAGTTAAATATTCTAAATATACTATCAAACGGATCCTCTTCCGCAGCTGTGGCAGGTTGTGGAGTTGCCGGTGTAGTCGGGGCAGGTGTTGCTGCCTGCTGTGCGGCAGCTGAATACAGTCCCTCGGTGGTGGCAGGCTTAGTCTGCACTGCCGCCGAGGCGGTATCGTCCTTCGCCCTGCCGTCCTCAAAGCCGGTAGCTATAACAGTCACACGAATCTCATCATCAAGGCTATTGTCGAAGGTGGCACCGAAGATAATATTTGCATCGGGATGTGCCGCCTCCTGTACAAGGTTTGCCGCCGCTTCAACGTCCTCAAGGCCCATATCCTCAGAGCCCGTGACATTTATCAGCACACCGTGTGCGCCGTTTATGGAGGTTTCCATTAAGGGGCTTGCCACTGCCATCTTGGCAGCTTCCTCAGCCTTACCCTTCCCAACGGCATGTCCCACGCCCATATGAGCAAAGCCGGCATCCTTCATAATGGTGGTGACGTCGGCAAAGTCGAGGTTAATGAAGCCGGTGTTCTTTATAAGATCGGATATGCTGGTAACTGCCTGGCGCAGAACATCATCAGCAATCTCAAACGCGTTCGCAAGAGTGACCTTCTGGTCGGTTGCATACTTAAGACGGTCGTTCGGAATTATGAGCAAAGAGTCAACCTTGCCGAGCAAGGAATTAATTCCTGTCATCGCTTGATCCATGCGGCGCTTACCCTCAAACTTAAAGGGCTTGGTGACAACGCCGACAGTAAGGGTGCCGTTCTCACGTGCAACCTCAGCCACGATGGGGGCTGCGCCCGTGCCGGTGCCGCCGCCCATACCGGCGGTTATGAACACCATATCAGCATCTTCAAGGCTCTTGGCTATATCATTACGGCTCTCCTCGGCACTCTTCTTGCCAACATCGGGGTCAGATCCGGCACCCTGACCATGAGTCAGCTTCTCGCCTATCTGGATCTTTGAGTCGGCATTTGAGACCGCAAGCGCCTGCTTGTCCGTATTAATGGAAATAAACTCAACGCCCTGTGAGCCGGATTTTACCATGCGGTTTACAACGTTGTTTCCTGCTCCGCCTACGCCAACAACTTTTAGCGTAACAACATTTTCTGGGCCTGATTCGGATTTATAAGACATATTGGCTGCCTCCCTGTTATCTTTTGAAGATCCTGCCGGAGTTTTACCGGGGACTTTTTTATTATTTTTTCTTCTACTCATATTATCTCTTTTCCCATCTTCGGTCAACTATTTTTTGTTTCCAAATTGTAAATAGCCGTTTATCCAGGGCTGAAGACTGTTTTGTTATCATCACTTGAGAGATCAAGTGTGCCCTGATCGCCTAAAGTAAGCTGTGAAACGGCAGAGAGCAGCTTTCCAAACTTATACTCCGTATCCACGTTTCCGCCCAGGCGGACATTAAAGCGTCCCAAATAAGTAAATGTTGCATCCGCAGGCTCGGTGAGGTCAACTTTAGTCACATCTGACTGAAGGCCGCGCTCCTGAATCTGGTCAAGAATTGCGGCAAGGTATTCGATCTTAGACGTATCGCCATCCGGCGGTAGGATTATATTTCCAATCTCTGGTGCTTCGGCTGTGATGCCCTTTATCTCAATAATCGAGGACAACTCCGCCGCCGCGGCCTGCTTGAGCACTTTGCCGTTTCTGTCAATCACCCAATTTTGCGTGCCGTCAGACACGTAGGCAATCGCCTGACTTTCCGTAACTGTGATTATGACGCGGTTAGGCAGATAGCGCGTAACAGATGCAGTCTCAACATACGGCAGTCGTGAAAACAGGCGGCTGATAACCGTAAATCGATTTATAAAAAAAAGGTTGTCACCCTCGTCAATACCGGAGGCATGCTGAACCTCATCTGTCGTGTAGTATGCGGCGCCCTCGACCTCAATCCGCGAAACGCGGAAAAATATGCTCATCCCGAAGACGAGGGCGGCGCATATGGCTATGAATGTCAGCGGCCCGTACAGGGCCCCTCTTCTTCTAGTTTTTCGCGGCTTTGACCGCCGGGTCTGTGCCATATCTATTCTCCTTAGTATACACAGCTTTTTAGCTCTCGCTGAGAGATATGTCGCCTCCAAGCTCACAGATACGCATATCAAGGCACTCATATCCGCGCTCAACGTGCCCGGGATCGAATATCTCCGTCGTGCCGTTGGCTGCGAGTCCGGCGATTATAAGCGCCGCACCGCCTCTTAAATCGGTTGCGACTGCCGGAGCTCCGTGAAGTTCAGGGACTCCAGTGACAACAGCCACCCGCCCCTCGGTATGTATTTTCGCTCCGAGCCTGTTTAGCTCCTCTGTGAAACGAAAACGGTTTTGAAAAACATTTTCCACAAAAACTGATGTGCCGGCGGCTTTTATGCAGGCAGCCAGCATAAGCGGCTGTGCATCTGTTGGAAACGCAGGGTACGGTCCCGTTATAACCGGCTTCGGTGCATGCAAGCGTCCCGTGGAAATCAGCCTCGCGGAGTGAGACGTAGTGATTATATCACATCCGCACTCAGAAAGCGAGTTTAAAACGGTTGAAAAATACCTAGGTTCAACTCCGCGCAGCTCAATATCACCACCGCATAGTGCCGTCGCAGATAAGAGTGTTGAAGCGACAATTCTATCGGTCATTATCCTATGTCCTACCCGCCCGACCGGTCGGAAGCCCTTTACGACCACAGTCGGCGTTCCCGCGCCCCAAACATCAGCGCCCATCAAACGAAGAAAGGCCTGCAGTTCCTCAATTTCCGGCTCTCTTGCGGCATTTGTTATAACCGTCTCGCCCTTTGCTGCGCACGCGGCGAGCATAGCGTTCTCGGTTGCGCCCACACTGGGCATTGGAAAGACAATGTTCGTGCCCACAAGCTCATCAGCCCGGCAGATAATCTCCCCGCCCTTTTCCCTTATCTCCGCACCCAGCTCACGCAGAGCCATCAGATGCAGGTCGATAGGTCTCGGTCCCAGCTCGCAGCCCCCCGGAAGCGATATTCTTGCCTCGCCACAGCGCGCAAGCAGTGCTCCCAAAAAAATTACACTCGAACGCAGCTCGCGCATAAGCTCGTGTGGTATCTCAGCGCGACATAGACCTGATGAGTCAATGCTCACAGCATCTCCATCCCGTGACACCGAGCAACCGAGACAGCGCAATATCCGTAGTGTTGCATTTACGTCGCGAAGCTGAGGCACGTTTAGAAGCTCAGTTTCGCAGGGCGCAAGTATCGATGCTGCCATTATAGGCAGTACAGCATTTTTTGCTCCCTGGACAGTTACACTGCCCTCGAGCCTTTTTCCGCCGTTTATATGCCAAACGCTCATTAATTCTCCCCCAGATTGCAAATTCACGCCATTCTATGCGGGGGAGTCCCTTTTTGCTATTATCAGCCCATTGCCAGCTCAAGGACAATCTCGGCTATACGCTCTGTCGCGTCCGTTACGCCCAGTGCTCTCATGCTAGTACTCATCTCGTCCAGGCGCTCCTGTTTATGCAGAAGCTCCGAAACAATGCCAAGCAGTGAATCCGCCGTAAATTCGCTCT
>CAZHUG010000021.1:0-32886 GCA_964535405.1 uncultured Oscillospiraceae bacterium
ATCACCTTTGAGGTCAGAACTCAAAACAGCCGCGCGATCTCCATGCCCACTGTGGAAAAATCCGTCAAGGGCGCGAAGGACGCCTTTGTGGAGACGCTGCGGACCAACACGTCCCTCGTCAGGCGGAAGCTTCGCACCCCCAGCCTGAAGATTAAACAGGCCACCATCGGCCGCCAGTCCCTGACCTCGGCCGCCATACTCTACGTTGAGGGCGTGGCCCGTGACGAGACTGTGGACGAGCTGATGTGCAGGCTCGATGAGATTGACATCGACGGCCTTCTCGCCGTCGGCGATATCGAGGAATATATTGTAGACGACAGCCGGACACCGCTGCCGCAGCTTGTTCATACGGAAAGGGCGGATGCCTTCGCAATGTATTTGCTCGACGGTCGGGTCGGACTCATCGCGGACGGGCTGCCGGTCGGCTTTCTTGTTCCCGGAACGCTCGCCGACTTTATGCGCGCGCCCGAGGACGAGTCCGAGCATTACCTCGTCGCATCCATGCTCTCGCTGCTGCGCTGGTTCTCACTGCTGCTCACGCTGACCCTACCCGCTCTGCTTGTCGCGGTCTCCGTATACCATCAGGAGATGCTGCCCACGAAGCTCCTGCTTTCCATGGTCGCCGCAAAGCAACGCGTTCCCTTTTCGGTCGGCACAGAGGTCTTGACCATGCTGATTGCCTTTGAGCTGCTTCAAGAGGCCGGACTGCGTCTTCCCGACCCCATCGGGCAGACAGTCTCGATTATCGGCGCGCTTATAGTGGGACAATCCGCCGTTGAGGCGAGGGTGGTTTCCCCGATCGCGGTCATTGTTGTCGCACTGGCGGGCATTGCGGGCTACACCACACCCAGTCAGGATTTGAGCGCGGCGCTAAGAGTTTACCGCTTTCTTTTGGTTTTTGCGGCAATACCCGCGGGGCTCTTCGGCGTCGTTGCCGTGCTCGCCATACAGATATGGCGGATTTGTACTCTCGAAAGCTTCGGAACGCCCTACACTTCACCCTTTACCGACGGCGACGGGAAGGGACTTATTCGTCTCATCCGACGACCACTGAGCAAGGACAAATTCCGAAACCCCGATGTTGCCGGCTCAAATATCCGACGACAGAAATAGGAGGTGGCGTAGCTGAAAAAGATCCGTGCTATTATTATAATAGTATGCGCAGCAATCCTGATGGCATTATCCGGCTGCAGCTCCGCGTCATACGGCTACAGAGATATATCCGAACTTCAGGTCATCCAGACCATAGGCTTTGATCCTGCGCCCGGCGGCGGAGAGACAGTTTCCGTCTCCTCAGGCGAGGGCGAAACCGACCAGGAGCCCGTCCGCATGTCCATTGACGGTGCGTCGATTTCCGGCGCGCTGGAGAGGCTTCAGGACTTTTCGGTTTGGGAGGATATCTTCTATTCAGACGCAGGCTATATCCTGTTCGGGGAAGACGCCGCTAAGGATGCTCTGCCATATATCGATTTTATCGGACGCTCGGCGCGTATACGCTTTGAAACGCCGCTGTTCGTCGTTCGCGGCGACACGGCGTCCAAAGTGGTCACAGAAGGCGGCGGAGACAAGAGCGATATAACGCAGCTCATGACCTCCGTTGTGCGTGACATTCAGCGGCGCAACAGCTGCCGCATTTTTTCCTGCGGCGAGACAGCCCATCGTCTTTTGCGCGACGGTGCAACACTCGTGTGCGCGATAAAGCCGGAGCAGGATCTCGCCTCCGACGGTGACTTCTTTAATGTATTATATGACGGCTACGCCATACTCAAGGAAGGCAGGCTTGAGGGCTATCTGTCTGCCGATACCTCTCAGGGCGCAGTCTTGCTCCTGGGTCAGCCTATCTATTCACAGAATCTGCTCTCTGACGGAATTGTGATTCAATTTTCCGGGGGCGGCGCGACGCTCCGGGCGGTCTGGGGCGAGGACGGCTCTATCGCGGGCGTCGACGTTGATGTGAGGGTTGCAGCTGTTATCCTCGAGAACTCCGGGCTTGTGCACCTCTCAGACCCCGAGGTTCGCGCAAAGCTCGAGGATGAGCTCGCCGCAAAGGTAAGCGGCTGGATTGAGGAGGTGCTTCAAACCTCAAAGCAGCTCGAAGCCGACTTTCTCGGCCTCGGCACGCGCATCGAGCTCGACAGTCCGCGAAAGTGGCGCAACATGCCCAAGAGCTGGGAGGAGACGCTGCCCGAGCTCACATTTAACGTCAAGTGTTCGGCCTCGCTGACTCAGAGCTTCTTCCTTGATGACCCCCTCTACACAAAGGGAGGGCAGTCCAATGGATGACAGAAAATTGCCGCTGACACGACGACAGCTCCAGACGCTCGCGCTCATAGGAATGCTCTCGCCGACGTTGCGGCTGTTGCCGGCATACTGTGCGCAGCTCGCCGGCTCTGCGCTATGGCTCTGTCCTGTTGTGGCACTGCCGGCCATACTCCTAATGTCATGGATTATGACCCAGTTTCTCAAAAACAGGCGTTCGGGCGAGGGTCCGGGCGCCATGCTCATGCGTGCGCTGGGCAAAACCAGCGGGGCGGTAGTTCTCGTTATCCTCTCGCTCTGGCTGGTCTTTTATGCAGGCTTCACCCTGCGCAGCGGCGCGGACAGATTTGTGAGCACGGTTTACCCCGAAAGCAGGCCGGAGCCGTTCGTCATAGCAACACTGCTCATGGGCCTCGTTGCAGCCTTGGGAAAAACAAGGGCGCTTGCCCGCGCGTCGGAGGTTTTTCGTCCGGTAATCTTAGTGACGCTCCTGATGATCACTTTTTTCGCTTTCTTTAAGTCGGGAATTACAAACCTTCTGCCCGTCACAGTGCACGACACGGTTCCCGTGCTCAAGGGCTCTCTGCCGGTGATCGAGGTTGTGAGCTTTGCGCTGTTTTTATGCTCCGGGGTTGAGGGCGCCGCGCCGATCGAGGAAGGGCGCGGTCGCAGCTTCGGCGTCTGGAGCCTGGCAGTCTGTCTGCTGCTCGCGCCGGTCATCTCCGCGCCTGTCGCCAAGTTTGGCCACGAGCTCGTCAGCCTCATGCCGCACCCATTTTTCGTTCTGGCTCGAAACACCCAGGTTTTAGGTATGTTCGAGCAAATGGAGGCGCTTATTGCAGCGCTCTGGGTTCTGCCGGACTTTATTTTAACCGCAATGAGTCTGACCCTGTCCTCCTACGGACTCCGGCTGGCGCTCGGCTATCCCAGACCCGCAACGCCGCCAAAGGCGCTCGATCTTCATCACGGGCGCTGGTTCATTTGGCTGTGCGCCATCGCGGCAGGTGCAATTGGCCTGTTCATCGGCAATACCGCACCCCGGCTCGATTTTCTCTCAGAGCAGGTAATTCCGCTCGTGAATCTCGCTCTTTGCTACCTTATTCTGCCCGCGGTTCTGGCGATAGGAAAGCTCAGACACAAAATTTAAAATGCAGCTCCTACATTATATATAGATATAGGAAGCCGCGGCAATTAGAAAACCGGCAGGGAATTTACTCCCTGCCGGTTCTATTTTGGCTAAAACTAAATATTATGTCTTAATCCCTGCCGCTTCCAAAATCTCAAGTGCACGCACCGTGACAAAGGTTGCATCCGCAGGCTCATAGCTGAGCTTGACTTTATCGCCGGTGTTCAGGATGACCGCCTCGGGGCAGTCCGCCGCACTGACAGTATACCACTGGTTTTTTCCGGCAAGCTTAACATAGTAAATTGTATTGCCATCTATAACCGCCTGCCGCAGTTCCTCCACCTTGCCGGTCACATCCTTTGTCTCTGCCGGCACCAGGGGAAGCTCCCCGTCAATGATGTCACCCTCTATGAGCAGGCGTTCATAGTTATCCGCACAGGCCGTGACCGATGTGCCGGTCGCGACTATCTGATACTGCTGAACGTTGACCATGGCATACATCTTGACAAGCTGGGACGCGTCCTTAAGTGCAAGAAAATAGGTCGGCATGCCCTCAATATTGAGCAGCAGCGGGAAGGTCGCCCTGTAGGAATACTGCTGAACAGCGCCCTGGGCGGAGTCCTGTGCCGAGCCCTCCTCTGCACCCGCGCAGGGGTAGTAGCGCGTCTCCTTGGTGCGCTGGTTCACGAGGATGAAGCCGATGTTGCCCTGGTCTCCGGAGACGGAGGTCACGCCTGTGTAGAGCCACACATCGTCGTCCTGTGCGATATAGTTATAGCCGCTGGTGGTCTCGGTACAACCGCTCTGACCAAACAGCGAGTTCCAAAAGCCGTTCTTGTAAACGCCGTGATAGTCATATTGCTGGATGATGAGGTCTGCGGTGAACACGCGGTCAACCCAGGTCGGAACCTCTTCAATTGCGCACCACTCGCTCTCGCCGGTGACCGCATTAACGAGCACCGCACCGTCCGCGTCTGCACCGCCGAACAGGCCGATGCGCTTGACGACCGTTGTGGCTATCCAATAAGGCTCGCCTTCCTCGTTGACCTCAAAATTAATATCGTCAAATATCTTCGTCGGGTATTTAAAGCGCAAATAGCGGTTTATATTCCGGAAAAAATACTCCGAAGGCGAGTAGCGTATGCCGGACTCGAGCTTCTGAACGGAGACCTCCTGCGTGACCATGTCAACAATCATATAAGCGGGGATGCCTTTGGACTGGTTGTTCCACCACTTGAAAAAATCGCCATAGTCCAGATAGGTGACACGGACAGGCTTGTCCCTATAATTTATCTGGAAACTGTCATGATAAACCTCGAACTGGCTGACCAGCTCCGACAGCTCACCGAGCTTGCGGTTTGCCAGCACGTTTGCTGAATCCTTATCCAGCATTGGAATCTGGTCGAAAGAGATCTCTGCAACCTCACTTGCAAAGTCGCCGTTCTCAATCGGGAGCAGATTCGCATAATCTCTCGCCCTGAACAGCTTCCAGCCGATTACGCTGCCGGCGACGGCAACAACAAGGCACAGGCAGACGATGTAAAATGGGATTGCCGCCTTTTTCCGCACATGTCCCACATAGCTTTTGACATTATTAGCCTGAAATCCCCCGAATAACACAATGCAGATGCAATAAGCCGCGCACATCAGGATGATAAAAATATACAGATCGGCTGAATGAATATTCAGAGCGGGAAGTTCAAAATAAAAGTATATGAAACCGGCCAGCAGCGTTATCAACAGGGATAGCAAATTGCGTTTGAGCGGGGTCATGACCTTTCTGGGTTTCTTGGGCTTCTGCGGCTTTTTGGGCCCGGATGTCGGCGTCCAGCTGAAGTCGCCATTCTCGTTCTGCTTGAAATCCCCTACATTAAATTTCATCGTTTCCTCCAAACTTTTTTAAAACCAGATTTAAAGAGAGTTATTTTATCGCCTGAATCCCGCGGAAAATGAAGTTGCGCCCATATTGCGCCATCTCCTCAGGTGTCTCGCTCAAACCGGAATTTATCCAATCCTTGACAATAGACAGCATACCCGAAACAAAGTATGAGCAATACATGTTGATGGCCTTTTCGTCCGCCGTGCAGGATTTCATCAGATAATTGTGAACATATTGGTCCTTTAATGTTTCAAAAAACTTATTTTGGAACTCCATATCTCCATTTCTACACACAAGTGCGCCATAAATGTCGGCATTGTCGGCGCAAAGCGTCAACATATCGACCAGATACCTGAACAGAGATTCCTCAGGTTCGCCGTCACTGTGCGAAATGCTTATTTCCTCCAGCCTTACAAAAATATTGTCTTCAAGCTGCTTTAGCAGATCGTTCACGTCTCTATAATGTGCGTAAAACGTTCCGCGATTGACGTCGGCGGCCTCTGCAATCTCGCGTACCGTAATTTCTCCAACACTTTTTTCCATCATGAGCTCAGTAAGAGCCGCACGCAGCTGCTTTTTTGTCTTTCTGACCCTGCGGTCAACCTTCTGCTCCACCACAACACCAACTCCTTAATTGTTTTCTATCTACTTATATACTCAATGAACTATTATGTGCATTATATTTAGTATACAGCCTCACTGAACGTTTTTCAACTGCAAGTTCGTTAAAATTTCAAATTATTTCATGGATCAAAAAAAGACCTGTTTAGACTAAGTGTTTTCAACGAAAGGAATATAATTATTTTTGCCATTACTTTAACAAGTTTTCCGAATATTTGCGCGATGGTCACTTTTTATTGGGGGGTGACTTCTTGAGCTGACCTGAGCTTCTTCAGCAAAACATAACAAGGGGGGTATATGTTTGAGAGACCTTAAGCACTTAATCCGGTTTGAGGAGCTGCTGCGCTCCGCAAACAACGAACTGGTGAAGGCCGCATGCAAGGGGGGCAGGCGTGCCTTGGCCTACAACTGCTCATACATTCCTGAGGTGCTGCTGGATGTAGAGGGCTTTTTCGGTATTCGTCTGCGTGCGCCGGGCTGTACGAGTCCGGACATGGCGACCTACTACATGACGAACCGCTCCTGTTCCTACGCTAAGAGTATCCTTGAAAGGGCCTTTGAGGGCGGATACAACTTTATTTCTGCGCTGGTCGGTCAGGAGTGCTGCACAACCATGCACCGTACAGAGCAATACTTTGACTACTGCAAGCTTATCCCGGAGGAGAAGTTTTTCGTCTCCTGCATCGACATGCCGATAAACCGCACGGATTGGCATGTGGGCTATTACGAGCGCCAGATGCGCAAGAAGATCATGGAGCCGCTTGAGGAGAAATATGGCGCCAATTTCTCGGACGAGGCTCTGCTGGACGCTATAAACAAACACAATGAGCTCTGCATAATTATAAGCGAAATGGGCGATATGCGCAAGGAGCGATGTCCGCGCATAACTGGCTATGAATTCCACGTCATTCAGCTTGTGACTTTGACCTGTCCGAAATATCTCATAATGGGCGCTCTGCGCGAGACGCTGGAGGAATTGCGCAGTCGCGAGCCCGATCCGGAGCCCTGGTACAGGGCGCGTGTCATGGTCGCCGGGGCCGAAATTGACGATCCCGAGTTCACAAAGACGCTGGAGATGTGCGGCGGCTTTGTCGTTGCCGACAGATATTGCTTCGGCTCGATGCCGGGCAGGGAGCAAATCGAGATCAGGGATGGTGAGACACCCATGGGCGCGATCTCCAGGCACTATCTCATGCTAAACGAATGTCCGCGTTCGATGGGCCCTGCAAGTCTGCATTCGAGAAAGCAGTACATTTATGATAAGGCTGTTGAATACGGCGCCGAGGGTGTCATCATCGAGAGTATGAAGTTCTGCGAATATTGGGGATATGAGCGCGCCCAGAGTGCCAACTGGCTCACAGAGGGCTTCGCGGTGCCCGGCACAATGCCGGTCTGCCAGATAGAGCGCGACTACGCAAGCTCTTCCTCCGGTCAGCTCAGAACACGCTTTCAGGCCTTTATTGAATCGCTTGAGATAAAACGCATTCAGGGAGGTGGCGTGCAATGAAAACAAAACACAGCTTTTCCGAGAAATGGGGCGACCTCAAAAGTTTTGTCAAAGGTACTCCCAAGTGCAATTATCTGGCTGATTTGTACATAGAAGGCACTAATATATACGACCAGCGCGAGTGGCGCGGTGTTGCGGACACCGCCTATGACTTCGGCTGGTGGCTCATGACCTGGCTGCAGATGGGCGGTCTTATAGCAAGAAACCCCGTGCGTATGCTCAAGGCATTCTGGAGCTACCGCTGGCTTTCCGCATATCTGTGTACGCCGGCGATGGTCGACCGCTGGACCGCCGGCGACCGCGGTGTTCCCCTGCGCGCCGACCACCACGCAATAAACGCCATGGTCGCAGACTCTGTCGAGACCATCTGGAAGCTCATCCGCGCCGACCGCCGCTTTGGCGAGACCAAATGGTCGGAGCGCACGATCGCCTTTGACTACACTCTGCCAAAACATATCATGTTCGGCTTCCCGGGCTATGAAGCTGTCAATATGCAGCAACACCCGGCGTTCATGGTTCCAATCATGCTCAAGCAATACGGCTCATATTACGTAGATCAGGCGGTTTCCTGCGGAATTCCGAACGATCTTTGCACTCTGCCGCTCGTTGAGGTCGGGGTTGCTGTAGAGGACGAATATCCCGATATCGGGAACTGTTGGCTGTGCACAAATAACCCTTGCGATGCGAATATGATGGATAATGCCGCCATGTACCGCAGACTCTCCGGAGACGGCAAAAAGGCGGTTCACCCCTTCGTCACGCCGCTCATGTACGATGATCCTACAACGAAGGAGCTGGGGGTTTACGAGCTATACTCGGCAATCGGCTTTCTTGAGGAGCAGTTCGATCAGAAATTCGACTGGGACGCCTTTGCCGACGGCATGCGCCACTTCAACCAGCTCAACATGGACGAAGTTGAAAAGTGGGATATCTATGCCAAGTCCGAAAATGGGGCTCTGGGCACCTGTGCTCAGTCCTTCTGGCGAATTTATATGTATCAGCAGGGCGCAAACCATCATTTTGAGAAGGCCAGCCGCAAGGTTATGAAATATTTTTATAAATGCGTCGATAAGGACATACGCCCTTTCCCGGTCAAGTACCGCGCCCTGGCATGGAGCTGCGGCTCGACCTATTACGATGCCGCAACGAACTGGCTTTATAACTGCTGGGGCATCTTTACGGTCATAAACATGGATTCTCTTACCGGACACAATATTGTCGACACCAGTGACAGGAAGAACCTCGTCGAGGACGTCGCCGATCTCTATTCCCGCTCGCCCATGCGCACGCACACTGTGGGTGGAAACCGGCACATCCTCCAGATGTTTGAGACTGCCTCTAAGTTTAACTGCGATATGATCGTCATGTATGACGATATCGGCTGCAAGGGCATGGCCGGCTGCCAGGGCCTGCTGGAGGAGGAATTCCGTCTGCATCCGGAGTTCCACATCATGTGGATGCCGCACGCGCTGATGGATTGCCGAACTGTTCCAACCGCAGACGCACGCAAGGCAGTCAATAACTATATGACCGCTGTTCTGCATGCCGAGCCGCTCGACCCGTCCCTCGTCGATTTTGACGATACAGACGGCTGGTAATAGGAAAGGAGGTCGTTATGAAAAAAGTTTTGCTTGCATTTTTTGGTACATTTAGTTTATTATTCTTTATATACATAAAAAACCTCGATATGAAGCTCATGCGCAGCGTCGTGCTGCCGCTTTTAAACAAGCATTATGATAGCCGAAAGATAGAGCACATAATTTAAAGAGGAGGTATAGTATGAGAGCGAACACTAAAATTAGACCCCGCCCTCTTACCGACGATGAGCTTTGGGACAAAGCAAATGGGGTGTATGACAGCTTTGCAAACTATCTTGTGTTTTGCAGCGAATGTGATCACCTGGAGAAAAGCAACATGTACATTATGAGCGCCGAAGCCTTCCGGGATCGATTAGACGCCGAAGAAGCAGTCTGTCCGGTCTGCGGAAAACACGCCTGGCTTCTGGGTTATCCAGCGAACTCTCCAACAGGTTTTGTTCAATTTTAGCCGGACACGATATCCGGGCTACACTAAAAGAGTAAGAGCCTGTCGCCTGTAAAGCAGACGACAGGCTCTGATAATTTGATGCATTTTTGATACATGCTCAAGTTAATATATTGCAGTAGAATAATTATACTTGAGATAGAAGGTACATAAAATGAGCAAAACAGCAGTTTTAGAGCGGCAAATGCAGACCTCCACTAAAAGCAGAGCAGGGCGCAAGCGCCGGAGACCGTTGCGAACAGTCCTTTTAATTTTGATTCTTGTCTGCTGTGTGGTAGCGTTAAAATACATTTCCGGCGGCGGAACCGCAAGCCCCCGCGGATGGCAGCTTATACTGGTGAATCCCTGGAACGAGCTGCCGGATAACTATAAAATCAGCTTAAGGCAGCTCGACAACGGTCAATCGGTGGACAGGCGCTGCTATCCGGAGCTGCAGGAGATGATGGATGACTGCCGTGCGGCAGGCTTAGAGCCTCTGATCTGCTCCTCCTATCGCAGCGAGGATACTCAGCAGCAGCTATTTGACAATAAGGTGCAGCGCGTGATGGCCGAGGGCTATTCTGCCCAGGACGCACCGGCAGAAGCGGCAAAGGTCGTCGCATTTCCGGGAACGAGCGAGCATCAGCTGGGTCTTGCTGTGGATATTGTGGATATTAACAAGCAGAATCTCGACGAGTCTCAGGCGCAAACACCGACCCAGCTTTGGCTGATGGAAAACAGCTGGAGGTATGGATTTATTCTGCGCTATCCCTCCGACAAAACCGACCTGACCGGTATCATATATGAGCCCTGGCATTATCGTTACGTGGGCAAGTCCGCGGCAAAGGAAATCTTCGAGCAGGGCATCTGCCTTGAGGAATATCTGACGCAAATGAGCTGAATAAAGCACATAAAAGCAGCGCTCCAAGAAAATGGAGCGCTGCTTTTATGAATAATTATTTAAGTAAATATTAGTTTAAACGAAAAAACCAATCAATCACTCGCTTGCGCTTGTAATGCCGAAAAGTCCGTTTAGATCGAGGTTTTCAAACTTCTCAGTCCAGGTGGTTTCTGCCGCTTCCATCCAGCTTGTAAGCTGTGCATCGAACAGGGAAACCGAGGCGACATAGCGCAGGTCATACTGCTCGTCCGCAGAATAGTATTCCACCATGCTGGTCGGCAGGGTGGGAACTCTCATGATTATGTGATAGCCGTGGGTAGACTCGACAACTTCGCTCAGAGCGTAGTCCTCAAGCGCGGCTGTGGCGTTCTCAAACTCCGCAACCATCTCGCCGGGTCCGAAGCAGTAGCCGTCGGGATAATATGCGAATCCGGGATCCTCACTGTGTTCGCCCATCAACTCATCAAACTTGGTCTCAAGGTCAGCCGCGGCCTTGAGCTGTGCCAGAAGAGCCTCAGCCTCGGCACGCTTCACAGCCTTCAGATCATCAGACAGTGCCTCACCCTCCGCATCGAGCGTGGAGATGAGAATGTGCTTTGCGGACATGAATCCGTTTTCGTCGGCAAAATCCATGACCTCTTTGTCTGTAAGCTTCTCTCCCAGCTCGCCGTAGAGCTCATCGTAGGCTCTGTTGTAGAGTACAGAGATGCTGTTCATGTAGTTATACAGCTCCTTGCTGACATAAATGCCCTCAAGATACTCGTAAAACTCCTCCTCGGTACCCTCCTCGCCAATTGTGGAGACTACATCGGAGGCCAGCATATCCAGCAAATACTGCTCGTCCTCTTCACTGAGCTTCACACCTTTTTTGCCCGCATTTACCTCCAGGGCGTGGTACTGGATGACCAGATCCAAAGCGCTCCCGGTGAAATACTCGTTGTAGGTCTGGCTGGGGTCAAGCATGCTCTCGGCATTGAAGTCGGCGGTTACTCCGAGATACTGCTCCAGATAGTTTACGCTGTAGTACAGCCAGTAAAAATACTCTCCCCAAGTGACGTCACTGCCATCGACGGTCATGACAATTTCATCCGCCGGATAGGCAGCATGTGCCGCGTCCCAATCGTGCGCAGTTGCAGGCTCAGCTGTCCCCTCGGGAGTCGGTGTAGGGGTCGGATCGGTATTTCCGGCCGTTCCGCAGCCCGCAAGAAGGCTCAAGAGCATAGCCGCACACAGGAGCAGTACAGAAAATTTCTTCATTTTGTTCTCCTTTAAAAAAGATAGTTTCATTATTAACCTCAGATAATAAAAAATCAACGCCTAATTGTTAATTATTTTATTCATTTCAGCCCAGGCAGAGATAAATGCGCCTGCTTCATCCAAAACTTTGGCTTTTTGTGGCAACTTCAGACTTATTCTCGGTTTGGCTCCCGCCTCAACACGAATTCTGTTTCTAAATTGCGGCCTTGCGTAGAGCTCCGAAACCATCGCCATATCGAAATTCTCCAGCTCGAAGCGGATAGAGCCCGCCTTCTGGGATATATCGCGTATGCCCGCCCGGCCGGCCTCGCCCCGCAAGAGCGCTACGCGCACGAGCGCTGTCACGGCAGAGGGCGGCTCGCCAAAGCGGTCAATCAGCTCGTCGAGCAAGTCGTCGGCATCCGCCTCGCTTCTTATGAGTGCTATGCGGCGATAGAGATCCATGCGCTGCTCGGAGCTGGCGACGTAGCTCTCGGGGATATTCGCAGATACTGCGAAGTCTGCCGAGCATTCGGCGCGCTTGGGTACAGGCTCGCCCTTTTCCTCGAGTACGGCCTCCTCAAGCAGTTTCAAATACATGTCGTAGCCCACATCTATCATGTGACCGGATTGCTCTGCGCCGAGCATGTTGCCCGCGCCGCGAATTTCAAGGTCGCGCATCGCGATGCGGAAGCCGGAGTTAAACTCTGCAAACTCACGGATAGCTTCAAGCCGCTTTTCCGCAACTTCGGTGAGGACCTTGTCGCGCTTAAATGTCAGATAGGCAGAGGCCCGCCGGGTTGAGCGCCCTACACGGCCGCGAAGCTGGTGGAGCTGAGAAAGTCCAAGCTTATCCGCGTCCTCAATGATCAGCGTATTGACATTGGGAATGTCTATTCCCGTCTCGATTATAGTCGTGCAGACCAAAACCTGGGTCCGACCCTCGACCATGTCCTCCATGACGCGAGAGAGCTGCTCCTCGTCCATTTTTCCGTGACCGACAGCGACTGTGGCGCCGTCGAGCATCTCGGATATGCGCAGGGCCGTGCGCTCGATATTTTGAACGCGGTTATGCAAATAATAGACCTGTCCGCCGCGATTGATTTCCTTCTGCATGGCCTCGACGAGTATGTCCCAGTCGTGCTCCATCACGAAGGTCTGCACGGGCATTCTGTCCTGTGGGGGCTCCTCGATTGTGGACATGTCGCGGATACCCGCAAGCGCCATATTGAGCGTTCTCGGAATGGGCGTGGCAGAGAGCGTGAGCGAGTCGACCTGACGGCTCATTTCCTTGAGCCGCTCTTTGTGAGTAACGCCGAAGCGTTGCTCCTCATCTATGATGATAAGGCCGAGTTTTTTAAATTTTATGTCCTTTTGCAGAAGCCTGTGAGTTCCGATAACCAGATCGCACTTGCCGTTTTCGAGATTTTGCAGCGTTTTTTTCATCTGTGCTGCGGAGCGGAAGCGGCTCATAACCTCAACGTTTATGGGATATCCGAAAAATCTGTTCAGTGAGGTCTGATAGTGTTGCTGTGCAAGCACCGTTGTCGGAACGAGTATTGCCGACTGGTGACCATCGAGGATGCACTTCATGACGGCGCGCAGGGCGACCTCGGTCTTGCCGTAGCCCACGTCGCCGCAGAGCAGCCTATCCATGGGGATAGGCTTTTCCATATCCCGCTTTATTTCTTCAATCGAGCGGAGCTGATCATCAGTCTCCTCCCAGCCGAAACGCTCCTCAAACTCAGTCTGCCAGAGTGAATCCGGCGCGAAGGCGTGGCCTTTTTGATTTGCCCTCTCCGCATAGAGCTGTATCAGTCCCTTTGCCAGCTCCTTTGCCGCGGCCTTGGCGCGGGACTTTGTCCTCTGCCACTCCGCACCGCCCATTTTGGACAGCCGAACCGGCTTATCCTCGCCGGAGCCGATGTATTTTGAAACCAGATCGAGCTGCGTCGCGGGTACATAAAGGCTATCCGTTCCGGCATAGCAAATCTTGATATAGTCCTTCTGAACACCATCAATCGGCATCCTCACAACACCTGCAAAGCGCCCGATTCCGTGTTGCTCGTGAACGACAAGGTCGTTAACAGCAAGATCTGCATACGAGCCTATCTTCTCGCCAACGGCCTTTTTCCGCCGTTTTGCGCGACGATATCCGCTTCCGGCTATCTGGGTATCAGTTAGCACGGCAAGGCGCAATGAGGGATACTCAAGCCCCGCAGAGAGGCTTCCAGAGGTCACAACGCACTCGCCTGGGGTCGGTAACGCATGACTTCCGGAGCCGAGGCGGGTTTTTACGCCTCTTGCCGCGAACATATCGCGAAGTATATTCGCTCTGCGCTCATCTCCCGCGAACACCAGTGTGCGGTAGCCGTTTTTGCTGTAATACTCCGCGTCGTCGACCGCCTGCTCGGCAGAGCCGCCGTAGGACGGGAGCTGCTTTGCCGATATGCCGACAATGGATTTAACCTCCACCGGATACCGCCCGACCGTAAAGGTATCGGCAAGATAAAGACTGAGTTTTCCAAGGCGCTTAAAGGCCGCATCGGCACCAATGCAATAATCCTCAGCTGTTCCGGAAATTTTGCCGGTGCGCAGCAGCATATTCACATCGTCCGAGACGAACTTTATATAATCGCGGGCCCGCTCGGCAAAGCGACCCGGCTGGTCCAGAACCAGAACGGCATTTTCCGGCAAATAGTCAAGAGCCGTGTAGCTGCCGCCGTAAATAAGCTTTAAATATCGATCGGCAGAGGACAGCTCTGCGCCGCCTTTCAGACGCTCTGCATCCTCAGCCAGGGTCTTTGCAAGCTGTTCAAAGCTGCTGCTAGTGTGTTTTTTGGCCTTATTTGCAAGGCTGTCCAGCTTTTCGGCAAGTGCCGCGCCCCCGCCCCTGTATAGTGAAGGGAGTACCTCGGCAGCCGGGAGAATTTCGCATTTTTCCAGCCTGTCGGTGCGGCGCTGGCTGCCGATATCAAAAAATCCCATGGAATCAATGTCATCGCCCCAGAACTCGACGCGAACCGGTTCACGATATGCAGGGGAAAAAAAGTCAAGTATGCCACCACGGCGTGAAAACTGGCCCGCGCCCTCAACCTGGCTCGCCCTGTTATAGCCGCAGCGCAAAAGTGCGTCCTCAACATCCTCGGGCGCTACATTTTCGCCGTCTACAAGTTCAAAAGCCGCCCTTTTTAAAATTTCCGGCGGCATGGTGGCCTGAAAAAGTCCGCTGGCTGTGATTATCGTAATGGGTGCGCCGTTTGCCAGCCTGCGCAGGGCGCCTATGCGGGTCTGCTCAGACTGGCGCGAAATCGCATCGGCAGAGATGAAAGTAAATTCCCTCGACGTGAGAACATTTACCTCCTCACCGGTCAGTGCCCGCAGATCGGGAACCATTGCCTCTGCCACTGCTTCATCCGGGCATAGAATAACCAGCGGCTGGCCATATTTTACTCTCAGCGCTGACGCAAAATGCGCTCTGTGCACAGCTGAGAGCCCGGAAATGAGCGCAGGTAAACGACCACTGTCCCCGGCTGTGGGGAGGGTGGCTGCTTCCGGTATGTCAAAAAAAGCGTTAGTTAAGTGTTTTTGCATAGCAAACACAGTTATAACAGACGACAAAGAAAAATGCAATCGAAATAACATACTTATTAAATATTTAGTATTGAAGATGCTCCTGTTTTTTGATATAATAATTTAGTTAAAATGGACTCACTAGCAGCGAATGGAGATGAAGTATGGATTCCGTAAATGAAATTTGGAAAAACGTGCTGGAAAAGATAGCCGCGGATATAACTCCCACAGCATACAACACCTGGTTTGCGGATTGCACACCGGTTGAACTGAACGATTTCAGCCTCGTTCTTCACACGACTACCGACTTTAAACGTGGCATTATACAAAACCGTTTCGGTAAAATAATAACCGATGCCTTGCAGGATCTTTTTTCGTGTGAATTTGTACTTGTCATACTTGCGGGGGACGAGCTTGAGAAATATCAGCAGAATAAACTTAAAAACGTGACACCGCCGGAGATGGACGGCTACACCTTTGAGCGCTTTATAGTCGGTCGCTCAAACAAGTTTGCCCACGCAGCCGCAATGGCAGTTGCAAATAATCCCGGTCAAACCTATAACCCTCTTTTTATTTATGGCAACTCAGGTCTCGGCAAAACTCACCTTCTGCTTGCAATTGGCGAGGCTATTCACCGCAGAGAGCCTACAAAAACCATTGCCTATGTCAAGGGTGACGAGTTTACAAACTCCATGGTCAGTTCCATCCAGACCGGAACGGCCGAGGATTTTCGCACGAAATACCGCAACGTAGACCTTTTTCTCGTTGATGATATTCAGTTTATCTCCGGCATGGTCTCGACACAGGTCGAATTTTTCCACACCTTCAACAATATCTATGAGGCCGGCAACCAGATCGTCATCACGGCCGACCGCCCTCCGATAGACATGCTCACCCTCGACGAGAGATTGCGGACACGCTTTGAGGGTGGCCTGATGGCAGACGTTCAGCCCCCTGATACCGAAACAAGAACCGCAATAATTCGCAACAAGGCCGCCCAGCTCGGAATAATCCTTCAGGACGATGTTGTGGAGTACATTGCTGAAAAAATTGTCTCCAACATCAGGCAGATTGAGGGCGTTGTAAAGCGTCTGACTGCCTATAAGGAAATTTTAGAGGACAAAATAACGCGAGATACCGTTGACAGAGCAATTAAAGACGTCGTGCGTATCGGCAACTATGTCCCGACACCCGATGCAATAATTGAAGAAACTGCACGTTACTTCAACATCGAAACAAATGAAATACGCGGACAGCGACGCTCCAAAAATCTCGCATTGGCCCGTCAAATTTCGATGTACCTCATGCGAAACCTTACGGGGCTGTCTCTTTCCGATATTGGCGAGCATTTTGAATCCCGAAACCACTCCACAGTGCTGTCGTCCATCAAGAAGGTTGAGAGCCTTTTGAAGAGTGATCTCGAAATTAAGGCTACAATAAGAGATATCACTTCGAATATCAATTCGCGCTCATAAGTTTTGAACAAAAATTGTTTAATAGCTGTTAAGTGCCTGTTGAAAGACGTTCAAAGGCGTTTTTCCATATTTTAGCTGTTGAAAGTTCAAAAGTTTTCAACTATTTTTTCAACACAAAAAAGGCTTGTCTATCAATGGCTCGGACCACTTTTCAACATAAAAAATGCCCTACTACTACTACTACTAAAATATCCTTACCTTTCTTCCTAGACAGAAAAAATCCATTATTCAAGGAGAATATCAAATGAAATTTTCATGTGAAAAACACATACTCCAGGCGGCAGTTATGACAGCTGGCCGTGCGGCATCCTCCAAAAGCCCGATTCCGGCTCTTGAGGGACTACTTATTCAGGCCGGTTCCGGCGTCAGAGTTACAGGCTACGATCTTAAAAAAGGCATATATACAAATATCGAAGCTGATGTATCCAGAGTAGGTTCGGCAGTTCTTGGCGCAAAGCTCTTCACAGAGATGATTCGCCGCCTGCCTGACGGCATTGTCACGGTCGAGGTCAGCGAGGACAGTAAGGTCAGTGTCAAATGCGGACGCAGTGAATATTCGTTCATGTCCATTCCCGCGGAGGATTATCCCGAGCTTCCCGAGGCTGACAGCAGTGATGCCGTTCTTATCCCGCAAAAGCTTCTGCGCGGACTCATCAATGAAACCCTGTTCGCAGTTTCCACAAATGAGAGCAGACCCGTCTATATGGGAAGTCTTTTTGAAATTAAGGACGGCCAGCTCACTGTTGTTTCCGTAGATGGCTACCGCCTGGCGATGCGACGCGAAAAGCTCGAGGGTTGCGAGGAGAAGGATCTTTCGTTTATAATCCCGGGAAGCGCTCTGTCGGACGTCGAGCGTATCTGCGCAGATAAAGACGAGGCAGTCAGTATAAGCGTGGGAAAAAAGCATGTTTCCTTCTCGATTGAGGATACGATTGTCATCTCACGCAGACTTGAGGGGGACTTTTTAAACTATCGCAAAGCGGTACCTGAAAATTTCCGTTCAAGACTGAAAATTAACCGCGGCGAGTTTTTGAACGCGGTCGACCGTGTGGCGCTTGTGGTCGATGAAAAAATTAAAAACCCGGTCCGTCTCATTTTCGGAGATAACGCAATTAATTTCATTTGTATCACTCCGCTTGGCAAGGCAGAGGACGTTTGCACCTGCGAAGGCAGTGGAGAGGATACGGAGGTCGGATTCAACGACCGCTATTTGAGAGATGCACTGCGTGCCGCACGTGAGGACGAGCTTGAAATCTGCATTAACACCGGTTCTTCACCCTGTATCATTGTTCCGGCGGACGGAAGTGAAAATTTTGTGTATATGATTCTCCCGGTGAGACTGAGAGCAGGTCAATAATGGAAACAATAGCAATAAAGACAGAATTTATTAAGCTGGACTCTCTTTTGAAGTTTTCGGGACTCTGCGAGACCGGCGGGGAAGCAAAATTGTGCATTGAGGACGGCATCGTTTTGGTAAACGGTGAGGTCTGCACGATGCGCGGCAAAAAAATTCGCCCGGGTGATAAGATTTCTCTGGAAGGCGAGATGATTGAGGTCTCAGCCGAATGAGGGTTCTTCGCATTGCCCTGTCGGGCTTTAGAAACTACGACTGGGAGGTTGTGGATTTTTCGCCGGGCACTAACGTGATAAGAGGCGAAAATGCTCAGGGTAAGACAAATCTCCTTGAGGCAGTTTATCTTCTGTCCTGCGGAAGGAGCTTCAGAACCAGATTTGACAGGGAGCTTGTCGGCTTTAACTCCAGCTCTGCCGAAATTCTCGCGGATGTAGAGGCTAACGGCAGGCAGTTGACCATTAAAATGATTCTTACCCCCGGTCAGAGAAAGCAGATAACGGTAAACTCCGTCAAAAAAACTGCCACGGAACTTGCAGGGACTCTCACCTGCGTGCTCTTTTCGCCTGACGACCTCGATTTAGTAAAGCAGGGCGCATTTGCGCGCAGAAAGCTCATGGATTCAGTAATATCCCAGCTCCGGCCCGCATATGCACAGCTGTTATCGGAATACGGAAGGCTGTATGACCAGAAGAGCGCTATACTCCGTGACTGGCGAGAAAAACCCTCACTGCTCGAAATGCTCGACGATTTTTCTGAGCGCATGTGCAGGGTTTCGGCAAAACTTATTCGATATAGAGCGGCCTTTACAGCCCGACTGTCACAGGCAGCGCTTCCAATCCATCGGGATTTTTCCGGCAGTGCGGATGAGCTTATTTTAGAATATGCCACGGTGTCGAGTGTTGAAAATCCGTTTGCCTCGGAAAAGGAAATTTATTATGCCATCTGTGATCATCAGGAGTCGCACAGGCGTGCGGAGCTTGACTCCGGTCAGTGTCTCACCGGTGCTCACAAGGATGATATTAATATTTTTATAAACGGGCGTCCGGCCAGGGCGTTCGCATCCCAGGGACAGACACGAACTGCTGCGCTTTCAATCAAGCTTGCGGAGCGGGAGATTTATCTGCAGGAAACGGAGCAATATCCCGTTTTACTGCTGGATGATGTGCTCTCCGAGCTGGACGCAAAGCGTCAGGAGTTCGTTTTAAATAGAATCGGCGGCGGACAGACCCTAATAAGCTGCTGCGAGGATGATGGAATTACTAAACGTACAGGCGGAAAGGTCTTGACCATCTCTGGTGGAAGGGCGGTGACCTGATGTATTTGAGTCTGGGCGGCGGCGCTGTGGTCAGAAAGCGTGATATTGTCGCCATCTGTGACATAGACAATACCAGCTCATCATGGATAACAAGGGATTTTCTGAATGCTGTGGAAAAAAACGGGGGAATTGTGAACACTGCGGATGACATACCCCGTAGTTTTGTGCTGTGTGAGGAAAATGGAAAGCACACAATTTATCTTGCCCAACCCTCACCTGCCGCACTTGCACGCAGAGTGTAAAATTTGCAAAGGAAGTTTTTTATGTCTGAATTTAACGATAAGATCACACAAGATTACGACGCTAGTCAAATTCAAGTTTTGGAGGGTATGGAGGCAGTTCGTCTGCGTCCGGGCATGTATATAGGCTCCACCTCGGCCTCCGGTCTTCATCACCTTGTTTATGAAATTGTCGATAACGCAATAGATGAGGCACTCGCCGGCTATTGCAGCCATATTGAAGTCACGATTGAACCCGGGGACATCATCTGCGTTGCTGATAACGGTCGCGGAATTCCCATTGACATTCAGGAACAGACCGGAAAACCGGCGCTTGAGGTTGTATATACAGTCCTTCACGCGGGCGGTAAGTTCGGCGGCGGAAGCTATAAGGTCTCCGGTGGACTTCACGGCGTCGGCGCATCCGTTGTTAACGCGCTGTCCGACTGGCTCGAGGTCTGCGTGCACAAAAATGGGAAGATCCATCAGATGAAATTCTCCCGCGGGGAGATTACTCAGAAAATTGCCGTGATTGGCGATACCGACCAGACCGGAACAGTCGTGCGCTTTCACCCTGACCCGGAGATCTTCGATGAGACTATTTTTGATTATGAGACTCTTCATGTACGCATGCGGGAGCAGGCATTTTTAAACGCCGGACTCAAGATCACGACGGCGGATCTGCGTGACGAGGAAGAGCTCGTTCATGATGAGATGTGCTACGAGGGCGGTATCCGGGAGTTTGTAAAGTTTATAAACCGCAACAAAAATTCTCTGCATAATGAAGTTATCTACATGAGTGGCGAGCGCGAGGACTCTGAGGCTGAGATAGCCCTGCAGTATAACGACGGCTACAGCGAAATACTTGTCTCCTTCGCCAATAACATCCACACAGCGGAAGGCGGTATGCATGAGACCGGCTTCAAGGCTGCTCTTACCCGCGCACTGAACGCCTATGGCAAGAAAACGAATCTCCTCAAGGAGGGTGAGTCTGTCTCCGGTGATGACTGCCGCGAGGGTCTGACTGCGATTATCTCCGTTAAGCTTGTTAACCCCCAGTTTGAGGGACAGACGAAGGCGAAGCTCGGCAACTCCGAGATGCGTACAATGGTAGACTCCATCATGACCGAGGAACTGCAGCATTTTCTGGAGGAAAACCCTGCCGTCGGCCGCATAGTTCTGGACAAGGCGATCAATGCCTCACGCGCCAGAGAAGCAGCTCGCAAGGCACGCGAAAACATTCGCCGCAAAAATGCCCTTGAGGGCAGCACTCTGCCCGGAAAGCTGCGTGACTGCAACGAGAGGGACCCTGCCCTGACCGAGATTTATATCGTCGAGGGAGACTCTGCAGGCGGCTCTGCCACCGGCGGACGAGACTCGAGATTCCAGGCTATTTTGCCGCTTTGGGGTAAAATGCTCAACGTTGAGCGTGTCCGTGAGGAGAAGGTTTATGGCAACGACAAACTAAACCCCGTCATAACCGCTCTCGGCGCCGGACTTGGAGAGGACTTTGATATTACCAAGCTGCGCTATCACAAGATTGTCATCATGGCTGACGCCGACGTTGACGGCAGCCACATAAGAACCCTGCTGCTGACCTTTTTCTTCCGTTATATGAAGCCGCTCATAGCCCACGGTTATGTGTACGCGGCTGTGCCCCCGCTGTATAAGCTGACGCGGGGCAAATCCAGCCGTGTCGCATTCTCTGATCCGGAGCGTGACGTAATCTCGGCCGAGATGCGCGGCGACAATGAAAATGCCAAGGTTGAAATCAGCCGCTTCAAGGGCCTTGGTGAAATGGACCCTCACGAGCTTTGGGATACGACAATGAACCCCGAGACCCGGACTCTCAAGCGTATTGAGCTGGAGGATGCGGTTAAGGCCGACGAAATATTCACTATACTGATGGGCGAAAAAGTTGAGCCCCGCAAGGAATTTATCGAGAGAAACGCAAAATTCGTCACAAATCTCGATATATAAACCGTGACGCAAATGAGTCTGAATAAGGTGGTTAAATAATGGCAAAGGATTACAAGCCGGAAGATATAATGTACCCCCAGCAAAAGATAGTTTCATCAGAGCTGGTTGATGAAATGCAGAAGTCATATATCGACTATGCAATGAGTGTCATCGTCGGGCGTGCGCTGCCCGACGTGAGAGACGGACTAAAGCCCGTTCACAGGCGCATTCTTTATACGCTGTATGAAGACAACCTGACCAGCGACAAGCCCTTTAAAAAATCCGCGACCTGCGTCGGTGACGTTCTGGGTCGGTATCACCCGCATGGCGATCAGTCGGTTTATGATGCTCTGGTGCGTTTGGCACAGGACTTCTCCATGCGCTATCCCCTCGTTGACGGACACGGCAACTTTGGTTCGGTGGACGGAGACCCCCCCGCAGCATATAGGTATACCGAGGCGAGAATGTCGAAAATGTCCGACGAGATGCTCCGCGATCTCGACAAGGACACCGTTGACTGGGATCCCAACTACGACGAGAGCCGCAAGGAGCCCCGCGTTCTGCCCTCACGTTTCCCGAACCTGCTGGTTAACGGCTCCTCGGGTATTGCTGTCGGCATGGCGACAAATATCCCGCCGCACAACCTCACAGAGGTCATCAATGCCTGCCTCTGCGTTCTGGACAACCCGGACGCCGGATTGTTTGAACTGATGGAGCATGTCACAGGCCCTGACTTTCCCACCCGTGGCATAATCATGGGCAGAGCGGGAATCCGCGCAGCATATGCCACAGGCAAGGGCCGTGTTATAATTCGCGCCAGGACCGAGATTGAGGAATACGGGCATGATCGTTTCCGTATCATCGTAAACGAGCTTCCGTATCAGGTTAACAAGCGCACACTTATCGAGAATATTGCAAATCAGGTCCGTGACAAGCGGCTGGACGGTATCTCAGGTCTGCGTGACGAGTCTGACCGTAACGGTATGCGTATCGTAATCGAGCTCAAGCGCGACGCGAACATTCAGGTTGTCCTAAACCGACTGTTCAAGCAGACTCAGCTTCAGAGCAGCTTCTCCATTAACATGCTGGCACTTATTAAAAACCAGTCCCAGCCGAAGATTCTCTCACTGCGCAACGTGCTCGACGAGTATCTGCAGTTCCAGGAGGAAGTTATTGTTCGCCGCACGCAGTATGACCGCCGCAAGGCGATGGAGCGTGCGCATCTCTTAAAGGGTCTGCTTATAGCTCAGGATAATATCGACGAAGTCATTAAAATAATCCGCGAAAGCTATGATGACGCAAAGCAAAATATCATGACACGCTTCAGCCTGGACGATATTCAGGCTCAGGCGATACTCGACATGCAGCTCAAACGCCTTCAGGGCCTCGACCGTGAGAAGCTTGAGGCTGAGTTTGCAGAGCTTCAGCGGCGTATCGCGTATTATGACGAACTTCTGGGAGACCCCGAAAGAATCAAGGCGGTCTTGAAGCAGGAGCTTACAGAGCTGCGCGACAAATACGGCGACGAGCGCTATACCGAGATTCAAGATGTCGAGGACGATATTGATATCGAGGATCTGATCGAGGAGCAGGAGTGTGTATACACCCTGACTCACGGCGGATACATCAAGCGTCTGCCTGCATCTGAATATCGCGCCCAGGGCAGAGGCGGCAGGGGTGTCCGCGCCCAGTCACTGCGTGAAGAGGACTATGTCGAGACTGTATTTACTGCCTCGACCCACGACAGCATTCTCTTCTTCACGAGCTTTGGCAGGGTTTACCGCAAGAAGGGCTATCTGATACCTGAAGCCGGACGTACGGCACGCGGCACGAACATGGTAAACGTCATACCTGTCGAATCGGGTGAGCGCGTCAATGCGATGCTGCATGTGCGCGACCTGACTGATGAAATGTTCATAATAATGGTTACGAAAAACGGAACAGTCAAGCGCATGCGCCTCGACGCACTCAAAAATCTCAAAAATATCGGCATCCGTGCGCTCAATATCGAGGAGGATAACGCGCTTATCGCAGTCCGCCTGACAGACGGCTCTCAGAACATGCTTCTGGCAACGCATGAGGGCATGGCGATCTGCTTTAATGAGAACGATATTCGTCCAATGGGCCGTGATGCCACGGGTGTTCGCGGAATTAAACTGCGCAAGGGCGATTATGTTGTCGGTGCCGGACGTGCAGGAGCGGGCTCTGCCCTGCTGTCAGTCACGGAAAATGGCTACGGCAAGCGTACACCGACCGATGAATATCTGCGCGGTGGTGAGGAGCCCCAGAAGCGAGGCGGCATGGGTCTTAAAAACTACAACTGCACGGATAAGACCGGCTGTGTGGTCGATGTGAAGGTCGTGTCCAATGACGACGATATCCTCATTGTCGCTGATGACGGAACAATTATCCGTACGGCTGTGGATGGAATTTCTGTCATGAGCCGCTCGACACAGGGCGTACGTCTCATGAAGCCAAATGCCGGCGCGAAGGTCATCTCCATTGCCAGAACCGACAAGGAAGATTCCACAGAGCTGCCCATTGAGGACTAGATGAAAACTGTAACTATTTATACCGACGGCGCCTGCTCGGGAAATCCCGGGCCGGGCGGCTGGGCGGCAATTTTGCGACATGGCGAGCACGAGCGCGAGCTTTCGGGCGGTGAGCGGGAGACCACGAACAACCGCATGGAGCTCGGCGGAGTTATTGCAGGGCTGACAGCACTGAAAATGCCCTGCAAGGTCGACCTGTACACGGACTCGCAGTATATTGTAAAGGCCATAAATGACGGCTGGCTCGCCGGCTGGAAAAAAAGGGGCTGGAGGCGTAAAGACGGAGAGCTCAAAAACATCGAGCTTTGGCAGGAACTGGACAGCCTTCTTAACAAGCACGATGTGACCTTTAACTGGGTCAAGGGGCATTCGGACAACGAATATAATAATCGCTGTGACGCTCTTGCGGTGATGGAGCGTGACAAGGCGGCGGGATAAGATGGAGTGTAAGAGTGAACAAGACAAAGAAAAAATCTAATTTATCAATTTTCTTCTCATATTTTAAGCCACATAAAAAGCTGTTTGCTCTGGATATGACCTGTGCCACGGTTGCGGCGCTCATTGATCTGGCGTTCCCATACATTTCGCGCATATCAATGACGACCTATCTGCCGCAGGGCATGTTCAGAACCTTTTTTATCGTCATGGGCATAGTGTTTGCGGCTTATATCGTTAAAACGATTATGTATTACCTGATAACCGTTTTGGGTCACCGCATGGGGCTGTTTATCGAGGCAGACATGCGCCACGCAGTGTTCACGCACATGCAGAAGCTGTCGTTTTCGTTTTTCGATCAAAACCGAACCGGCGCGCTTATGAGCCGCATAACCTCGGATCTTTTCGAGATTACTGAGCTTGCGCACCACGGCCCGGAGGACATCGTGATAAGCGTACTCACGCTTTTTGGGGCGCTTGGCGTGATGTACACCATCCAGTGGCGGCTTGCGCTCATTTTGACGATCATTCTGCCGATTCTCATCGCCTTCACGCTCTCAAGGCGTGTACATATGAAAAAAGCAAACCTCGATGTCAAGCGCAAGACGGCGGACATAAACGCCGCAATCGAGTCCGGTATCTCCGGAATCCGCACGGCGAAGGCCTTTGCAAACGAGGAGACTGAGGAAGCCAAATTTGTCGAAGCAAACGAGAAATATAAAAAAGCCCGCAGCCATTACTACAAGGCTATGGGCGGATTTATGAGCGGCATGGAGTTCACGACGAGTATCATGCAGGTTGTCGTCATGACCGCGGGCGGATATTTTATCATGCGCGGCCAGATGAATTACGTCGATCTGCTGACCTTCTCGCTGTACGTGACAACCTTCATCACACCCGTTCGCAAGCTGTCGGCATTTTCAGAGGTTTATATGCAGGGCACGGCGGGTTTTTCGCGCTTCCTTGAGCTTATGAATACCCAGCCGGATATTCAAGACGCTCCGGAAGCGGTTGACCTCGGGAAGGTTCGCGGCGAAATTGCATATGCTAATGTCAGCTTTACGTATCCGGGATCAAATACCCCGGTTTTAAGGGACGTTTCACTCAATGTAGCGGCGGGCGAGTGCCTTGCAGTCGTCGGACCCTCAGGCGGCGGAAAAACCACACTCTGCCAGCTTCTGCCGCGCTTTTATGATGTCAGCGCAGGCTCCGTGTCTATCGACGGGCACGATGTGCGCGAGGTTACGCAGGAGTCTCTGCGTCGAAATATCGGCATAATTCAGCAGGATGTGTTCATCTTCGCCGGAACTATCAGTGACAATATCCGCTACGGCAGACCGGAGGCAACTGAGGCCGAGATTGTCGCCGCGGCGGTGCGCGCGGAGATTCATGCGGAGATTATGCAGATGCCCGACGGCTACGACAGCTATGTCGGCGAGCGCGGAGTTATGCTCTCCGGCGGGCAAAAGCAGCGCCTGTCCATCGCCAGGGTATTCCTCAAAAATCCGCCTGTGCTGGTGCTCGACGAGGCGACAAGCGCTCTCGACTCTGTCACAGAGCAGCGCATCCAGGCATCATTGGACGAGCTGGCAAAGGGCAGGACGAGTATAATAATTGCTCACAGACTCTCAACCATACATAACGCGGATCGCATCGCAGTTATCGAGGATGAGCAGATTAAAGAGCTGGGCTCGCATGAGGAGCTTATAGAGAAAAATGGAATCTACGCCGGACTATACAAGGCGCAGACCTTTACAGGGGGCTAAAAACATGGAATACTCAATTAAACGAGGAGGACATAGGGATTTAAAGCGCATCTACCCGATGATCGAGTTCGATTTCGAGGACTGGGAACGCCCGACTGAGCTGGAGTTTCACGGCGCGTTCTTGAAAGGCGGTGCGGAGATACTGCTTTTAAAAGACGAGGACGGGCTTGAGGCGGGCTATGCCGTCATGCTTATACACAGGCCGACGGCCTATGTTATGCTGGGCTGGCTGAGCGTTTATCCCACGGTCCGCGGCGGCGGAATCGGCGGCAAGTTTTTGACGCTTATCAAGGAATTCTATGCCGATAAACAGGGAATCCTGCTCGAGATCACGCAGTATCCGGAGCTTGAGAAGGCCAGGCGTCTGCATGCGTTCTACAGCCGTAACGGTTGGCGCGACGTGGCCTGCACCTACAGCATCTGCGATGTGGAGTCCGGGCTGATGTGGCTTCCTATTAATGGCGCTGAGGATATCCACCTTGCCATTCAGTTAATCATCCGCGAGGTATATTCGGGTATTTATAACGACATTAAGTTCAGAAAATTTATCAAAGTCAGGGAGATAAGAGCTGGATCATGATAAGATTTTATAACGCACTTGTTCTGCCCATGACCGATGCTTGTGAACAATTTTACGGCGAATTGTGGACAAACGGGGACAAAATCGCCTATGTGGGCGCGCCACGCGAGGATCGGCCTGTTTTTGAGCGGGAAATCGACCTTCGGGGCGACCTTGTGATGCCGGGTTTTAAAAACGCGCATGCACATTCGGCAATGACTTTTTTGCGTTCGTATGCTGATGACCTGCCTCTGCACAGCTGGCTTTTCGATAAAGTTTTTCCCCTGGAGGCACGCCTGACGCCGGAGGCGGTTTACGCCTTCACGCGCCTTGCGATACTTGAGTACCTGACTAGCGGCGTGACCGCGAGCTTTGACATGTATTTCCACCGTGAGGCCTATGCGCAGGCGAACATAGACTGCGGTTTCCGCACGGTCATATGCGGTGCCCTGTCCAGCGGCAATAAGCTGAGCGAGGCCGAGAACGATTATAAAAACTTCAACAGCCTTCATCCGCTCATCGGCTACCGCTACGGTATCCACGCGGAGTATACGGCCGATGATGAGCTGATGCGCGGCATGTCGGAGCTCGTAAACCGCGACAGGGCGCCGTTTTATGCGCACATTTCCGAGACAGCCCCGGAGGTTCAGTCTTGCTTCGAGCGCCGCGGCATGAGCCCGACGGCGTATTTTGAGTCGCTGGGTCTGTTTAAGCACGGCGGCGGCGGCTTCCACTGCGTGCATTTTAATGAACAGGATATGGAGATATTCGCTCGTCTCGGCCTGTCTGTCGTGACCTGCCCCGGCTCGAACGCGAAGCTCGCCAGCGGCATAGCGCCACTGGGTGAGTTTGAAAAAATGGGAATTAATCTCGCCGTTGGCACAGACGGCGCGGCCTCAAATAATGCGCTCGACATGTTCAGAGAGATGTATTTGGCCTGCGTTTTGCAAAAGCTAAAGCAAAATGACGCTGCGGCCTGCCCGGCAGACGGGATTTTGCGCGCGGCGACTGTCGGCGGGGCGCGGGCCATGGGTCTTTCTGACTGCGACTGTCTGGCAGAGGGCAAGCAGGCCGACCTCATTGTCATCAACCTGTCGCGCCCGAATATGCGGCCGATACATAGCGTGACAAAGAATCTTGTCTACAGCGGGTCAAAGGAAAATGTCCGCATGAGCATGATAGCGGGCAGAATACTCTATGAGGACGGGGAGTTTTATATTGGCGAGGACCCGGCACGAATTTATGCCGAGGCAGAGCGCCACTCAAAGGAGATAATAGGTAATGGAGCTTAAGGAAAAAATTGCCCAGTGGGTAGATGCCCATGAGGATGAGCTGCTTCGGGACATCTCGCGCCTTGTCGCTGTTAAAAGCGTGCGCGGCGAGGCTGAGCCCGGGGCGCCCTTCGGACCCGGTCCCCGCGCGGCGCTCGACGAGGCGCTGAAGCTCTGCGGGGAGTACGGCTTTAAGACGGACATATTCGGCGGCGCGGTCGGCACGGCGGATATAAACGATCTGCCGTCGAACCTCGACATTTTGGCTCATCTGGACGTTGTCGGTGAGGGTGAGGGCTGGGACAGCGACCCGTATGCGGCCCAGGTTCGGGACGGCTGCCTCTATGGCCGCGGAACTGACGACGATAAGGGCCCCGTGGTCATGGTTCTGCTCGCGCTGCGCTGCATCCGCGAGCTTGGAGTCGAGCTAAAGCACGGCTGCCGCCTGATAATGGGCACGGATGAGGAATCCGGCTCAGCCGACCTGCCCTATTACTACAATGACCATGCCCCGGCACCCAATACCTTCACGCCGGACAGCGGTTTCCCGCTTTACAATGTGGAAAAGGGCAGCTACAAGCCGCTGTTTAAAAAATCATGGGCGAAAACCGATGCAAGTCCCCGCGTCAGCTCTCTTGAGGGCGGCTTTCGCATAAATGTCATACCCTCGGATGCCAAGGCCACGCTTTTGGGCATGGATAAGACAACGGTTCTGCGCCTCGGCTCTGTTATTGCAGATAAGAGCAAGGTTGAGCTTAAGGTTACAGAGGTTCAGGGCGGGGTCGAAATTTCCGTTCACGGCACCCAGGCACACGCCGCCTCTCCCTGGGAGGGCAACAACGGCCTGACTGCCCTGCTGTGGATTCTGGCCTCATTGCCGCTTGCCGATTGCGAGAGCTCATCTGCAATTCGCAAGCTGTCAGCAATGTTTCCGCACGGGGACTGGAAGGCCTCTGCCGCCGGAATTGCGCAGAAGGACAAAATTTCCGGCGACCTCACCCTGTCGTTTACCCTGCTCAACTTCAGCGAGACCGGACTCACCGGTCAGTTTGACAGCCGCGTTCCCGTTTGCGGACGCGACGGCAACTGCCGACTTGTTGTCGAGGACCGCATGAAGCGCATGGGCTTTGAGATTGAGGGGAAGATGGAAAAGCCGCACCACACACCCGAGGGGGGCGAATTTGTCCAGACCCTGCTTGCCTGCTACGAGACCTTCAGCGGCAAAAAGGGCGAATGCCTTTATACCGGCGGCGGAACCTATGTTCACGATATCGAGGGCGGCGTTGCCTTCGGTGCGGGTATGCCGGACTTTGTCTCCAACCTGCATGGCGCAAACGAGAGAATAAACATCAAAGACTCGCTGACGGCGACAAAAATATTTGCCCTGGCGATTGCAAAGCTCTGCGGAGGAGCCCAATAACAATGGCAACACTGAAAAAAGCGGGAGAGAAAAACCAGAAGGTAAACAGGTTGTATGCCGCAGTTTCGCTTTTGCTATTACTCTCGGCGCCTACATCATCATAAGACCGGAGCTTGGCATTGCGGCCGTCTGCGGCGCTGATTGCTGACGGATTTCAGAACCTCTGCATAGTAATCTTCTCGATAATTACGGGCAGGAAGCCCGAAAAGAAGGACAAGGACGGCGGCAGTGCTGCCGATGTAATTGACGCGACTGATACTCAGGCAGAGCCTGGGCAGGAGAAATAAGGAGGAGACAGCAAATGATAACAAGAAATGAAGAGAGAAACTATCAACGCACCGACAAAATGCGTGGCGGAGAGGGGCATGTTCTGGCGAGTGTAATCCTTCCGATGGACAAAATGGATGGCAAGGGCAGGCTCTTTAACCACATCCGCCTTGAGAAAAACTGCGAGGTCGGCTGGCACATACACGAGGGCGACGCGGAGACCTATTACATTCTGTCCGGCGAGGGCGAGTACAGCGACAACGGTGAGATTATGACTGTTCGCGCCGGTGACGTGACCTTCACCGACTCGGGCGAGGGACACAGCCTCATTAACCGCGGCGACGAGCCTCTGGATATGGTAGCACTGGTTTTGTATAAGTAAAGGCATTGGAAAACCCTGTTTGCGGCGGGTTTGCTCAATCCCGCCGCAGGCTGTGCCGATTCCGGGATGTTTGGACTTTACTTGTCCTTGAAATTGATGTAGTATGGAAACAATGGATATATAGGAGATGGGGATAGCGATATGCTGGAAGAAAGCTTTGTTGAGGTCTATAATAAATTTAAATTTGAGTTCTATCGCAGCATTTTTTCACTTGTGCGCGAGCGGGAGGGCTCACTTTCGGCGATGGAAGCTTTTTCTCTTGAGGTCATAAATCAGCTAAATCAGCCGACGGTTGGTCAGTTTGCGGATTTTCTGGCTATCTCTCAGTCAAACGCGACCTATAAGGTCAACAACCTCATGAAAAAGGGTTATATAAAAAAGGAAAATTCCGATTCGGACAGGCGTGAGTATCACCTGATTTTGTCGGAAAAATATTTTGGCTATCTCGAGCTTATGAATAGTTATATACGCACAGTGACCGAGCGAACCCGTGAGCGTTTCGATCAGGCTGATATTGACAAGCTCACAGATATGCTGAAAATAATTTCCAACGAACTTATGCCCGAAGTCAGCGGAACACTGTGATGGCAGGCAGATTTTATATAGTTTGCCCATAACAGAAGGGATCTGACGGAAAATATTGTGAACACTGCAGATTTGACAAATATTGAAATCGTGCGTATACTGAAAGCAGATAAACCGTTGATTGAGATGAGTAGTCGTTAACAGAAGTTTTCAGAGAGTGGCGCGTTTGCTGTGAGCGCTGCAACGGAGATAACGATGAATGGACTCATGAGGGGAGCGAAATAGCTCACGGGTAGCGCCCGTTACAGCGTGATCGCGTGTTAGCGCGAGCAGAGTGGGCGATTCCTTCGCCAATTTGGGTGGCACCGCAGAAGTTATTGATGACTTTTGTCCCAGAAAAACCATTGGACGGTTTTTCGTGGGATGAGGGTCTTTTTCTTTTTCCCGAAAGACCAAATTTGAAAGGAGAGCTCATCATGGCAAACGAAAAAATCCCTTACAAAATTTATCTCTCGGAAGAAGAAATTCCCAGAAATTGGTATAATGTCCGTGCGGACATGAAAAACAAGCCCGCGCCGCTGCTGAACCCCGAAACACATGAGCCGATGACCTTTGAGGAGCTGCAGCCCGTGTTTTGCGACGAACTTGTCCGTCAGGAGCTCGATAACGACAACCAAGAGATTCCCATACCGGAGGAAATCCGCGATTTTTACAAGATGTATCGCCCGGCCCCCCTGGTGCGTGCCTACTGTCTTGAGGAAAAGCTTCAGACTCCGGCAAAGATATACTATAAGTTTGAGGGCAACAACACCTCCGGCTCTCACAAGTTGAACTCCGCAATAGCTCAGGCCTATTACGCGAAGAACCAGGGCCTGAAGGGCATCACAACCGAGACCGGCGCCGGTCAGTGGGGCACCGCCCTCTCTATGGCGTGCGCATATCTTGGTCTCGACTGCAAGGTGTTCATGGTCAAGTGTTCCTATGAGCAGAAACCCTTCCGCCGCGAGGTCATGCGCACCTACGGCGCGTCGGTTGCTGCCAGTCCGTCGATGGATACTGCAGTTGGCAGGAAGATTCTTGCCGAGCATCCCGGCACCGGCGGCTCACTCGGCTGTGCTATCTCCGAAGCGGTTGAAGTCTCGACCTCAACTCCCGGCTATCGCTACGTTCTCGGCAGCGTCCTCAATCAGGTTCTGCTGCATCAGTCAATAATCGGACTCGAGACAAAAACTGCACTTGATAAATACAACATTGTGCCCGACATAATCATTGGCTGCGCCGGCGGCGGCTCGAACCTCGGCGGACTTATCTCGCCCTTCATGGGCCAGAAACTGCGCGGCGAACAGGACTACAGATTCATCGCTGTTGAGCCCGCCTCCTGCCCCAGCCTCACACGCGGCCGCTATGCCTATGACTTCTGTGATACCGGCATGGTTACCCCCCTTGCGAAGATGTACACGCTCGGCTGTGACTTCATCCCCTCGGCAAACCACGCCGGCGGCCTGCGTTTCCACGGCATGAGTCCGGTTCTGTCCCAGCTTTACGAAGACGGCTTTATAGAGGCAAGGAGTGTCGAGCAGACCAAGGTGTTTGAGGCGGCAGAGATTTTTGCAAGGTCGGAGGGCATCCTCCCCGCACCCGAGTCCAGCCATGCAATCAAGGCCGCGATGGACGAAGCTCTTGAGTGCAAGCGCACCGGCGAGGAAAAGACAATCCTCTTTGGTCTGACCGGAACCGGCTACTTTGATATGTTGGCATACGAGAAGTTCCATGACGGACAGATGAGTGACTACATTCCGACGGACGAGGAGCTTCAGCTTAGCTTTGACAAGCTTCCCAAGGTGTGAGCGGCAGCATACCCTCTCGATAAAAACGACAAAAGAAGGCGCAGCGTTAACGCTGTGCCTTCTTTCTGCCTTTGCCGGTGGCAAAAAATCTCCACCCATTTTTGGGTGGAGATTTCACTTACTGACCTACTTCTTGTTCGGAATAAGCTTGGCCTTGCCACCCATATAGGGGCGAAGTGCCAGGGGTATATCGACACTGCCGTCGGCGCAGAGCTTGTTCTCAAGAAAGCAGATGAGCATGCGGGGCGGGGCCACGCAGGTATTATTGAGAGTATGCGCGAGATAGGTCTTGCCGTCCTCGCCGCGCATGCGGATTTTGAGCCGTCTTGCCTGCGCATCGCCGAGGTTGCTGCAGGAGCCAACCTCAAAATATTTCTGCTGTCTGGGGCTCCAGGCCTCGATGTCGCAGCTCTTGAC
>CAZHUG010000022.1:0-32445 GCA_964535405.1 uncultured Oscillospiraceae bacterium
GTGCAGTTACATTTCCGAAGCGCTTACTGACATTCTTAAACTCAATGCTCATTTTTTAAATCCCCTCTCAATCATGTCCCTTACATCCAGGGCGGTGAGCCCAAGTCTCTTGGCCTCGCTTACGAGATTTTCAATATAGTTTTCAAAAAACTGCTCGCGTCTTTCGCCCCGCAGCTTCTCAATAGCGCCCTCCGCCACAAACATGCCTACTCCCCTTTTCTTGAAAATAATTTGCCTGTCCACCAGCAGATTTATGCCCTTGTTGGCGGTTGCCGGGTTAATTTTATAGTTCACCGAAAACTCCGTTATGGACGGTATCTGTCCACCCTCAGGAAAGCCGCCGGATAGGATTCCATCCTCTATCCCCTCGCATATTTGCAAGAATATCGGCCTGTCGGAATCAAAATCTATAATCACTAATCATCCCTCCTTAGCCTAGTCTGTTGCGCGGTTGATTGGTTGAGCAACTAACTGTGAGGCTAATATAAACCCTCCCGACAAATTTGTCAAGAGGGTTTTGTGATTATTCTAAAAATTTTTATAGCGGCGCTTAACGCAGGGCGGAGCAGCGAACAACAGGCGCGCATCCCCGCCGGGGAAAATTATGCTATATCTCCGCTTCCTCTCTAAGATATTGCATATTATATCAACTTGTGAAATTATTTTTTCAATGCTTACTTAAAGAGGTGAATTTGCGTGTATTGCACAAATTGCGGTATGTATATTGGCGATGCAGAAATATGCCCTGAATGCGGCAAGGTAAAGCCAAAGCCCTTTGAGCCCCAAGCACAAGCAACGCAGCAGTCAGCTCAGGCGGCCTATCAACAGCAGCCGGAGCCAGAGCCGACGACCTATAAATACACGTATGATGACTCGTCCTCCTATCGTAAAACAGTCGACGACTCTGCGCCGTATCAGCAGCATTTTGAAGACCAATCTATCTATCGTCAGCCGTATGACGATGGTGTTTCGCATCAGCGTCCGGCTGATAATCAGACGCCGTATCAGCAGACGATTATCTTCAATAATTACAATGCGAGCACGAACACAAACACGAACAACTACGGAAAGAGCCGCTATGAGCGCGCAGTCAGCCACAAGGACAGGGGTCTGGCGCTCATCCTCTCAATCGTTTTTGGCGTATTGGGTGTGCACAGATTCTATGTTGGTAAGGTGGGCACCGGATTTCTCTGGTTATGTACCGGAGGCTGCTTCGGTATCGGCTGGCTATTTGACATCATAAAGATTGCGACCGGCAGCTTCACGGATTCGCACGGTCTGCCGCTCAGATAAAAATAAAGGACGTGGGGTATACCCCACGTCCTTTATTTTGTCTTAGTCAAGAATCCGCTGTCACTTCGCTTTGAAGCCTCTCCCGCTCGGCGAATATGCTGCTGATGCCGCACCATTTCATGGCGTGAGAGATTGAAGTGCAAAAAGCATGGTTTTCGTGCTTCGCCCAGTAGAATGCAAACTCCATAATTTCGAGGCTTCGCAAATTTGGTTCCTTCTGATAACGGATCAGGTGCTGCCAAAACAGCTCTGAAATGTCGGCCTCGCTCCAGGTATCCATTTGATGGAGCTTTTTTACCTGCTCGCCGCGATTTAGTACGTCTTTTACCCGCCGCTTTTCATAGCATTCATCGCAAAGTCCCGACTCCCCATCAATAAGCTGTTTTCTCATGTTGCAGACCGGACAGATCGGCCAGTCTTGAGGTCCGGAAATAGATTTGGGAAGCACAATTGTTGCTTTCATGCCGTGTTTGAGTCGGCGGAACTTTCTCCCCGTCACCATTCTATGATGATTAAAAAACGCATTAATTTTGTACTTTATGTATATTCCGAATCTCATTTTTACCTCCTGACATGGGTGCTTTTATCAGCTTTCGGAGTGATAGAACTCCCCCGAATTGGCACGAATATACCTGAGGAGTACACCCAATGTTTCTGCTTCGTAGGCATAGAACAGGTCATCCAGATCGTCGAAATCGGGCTCAAGCGCCTCGAGAGCGTCCTGGCGCTCCTCCTGATCCCTGCCCGGCGTGCCGCCCAGTCGCAGACCGGCCTGCTTTATTATGTCGGCATTCTTGTGTGCGCCCATTGCGGCAAAGCCCATCAGGGCATCCTGCCAGACTATGCCGGAGGAATTGAAGAAAAACTGCTCGTGTCCGCCATTATTGACCTCCGCAATGTAGCTCGCAATGGCAAAAACATGCCGCTGCGGCAGTGAAAATGCCTCCAGCGCATCTTCATACTCCTGCACGCCGCCGGAGAGATTTACGATTCGGTTCATAGGCTCTATCACGTCAAAGGGGTCTGTCATGCTGTTTATAAACTCAGCGTCAATTAGTATGCGAGGCGTCGTATCCTCCGGCACCGCTTCGGGCCGGACCGCCTGCGGCCTGCTCTTTTTTGAAAACAGCTTCTCTAAAAATCCCATAAGACACCGCCTTTAACTTTGTCTTGTTATTCTAGCATATCACAAGCTCAATGAAAAGAGTCTGAGCCGTGGCATTTTTCCCGGCTCAGACTATTGTTCTGCCTTTTATTTCCACATCGTGTTAACTTAACATTAAGAAATGCTTAATTGTGACTTTTTTCTCGAATTATTCACAGCGATGTGGTATACTCCTACAGAAGCATAATAAGAGGTGGTTAAAATAGCAAGCGCTGACATAACAAAAAAGGCAATAGCGGATGTTATGAAGTCGCTGATGGCGCATAAGCCCCTGTCAAAAATCAGTGTCGGCGAGATTGCAGAGACTTGCGGCATCAATCGCAACAGCTTCTATTACCACTTCAGGGACAAGTTTGACCTCGTCAACTGGATTTTCTACACTGAGATCACGCAGGATTTGAGTCGTGACGACGTGATTATAGATACGCCGCTGGATATGATTGAATATATCTGCACATTTTTCTTTAAGGACCTGTCCTTCTACAAAAACGCGCTGCATGTTGCCGGTCAAAACTCCTTTTCGGAGTATTTTATTGACCTTCTCAAGAACCTTTTCACAGCACGGCTTGACGGCATGCTGGCAAACGATGAGGATCACGATTTTTACGCAACATTTTATGCAGACGCATTTGCAATAACCATTTATCGCTGGATCATCGGCGGTGCGACAATCGAGCCGCACAAGCTCGCTTCCCTCATGATAAACGCAATAGTCGGCGCAGCAAGCGGCTTAACTGGCTTTCAGCCCCGGGACGAAGGCCCGGCACAGGCCTCAAGCCCAACGAGCGTCTGACGAAGCGAGTGCTCTCTGATGTTAAACCGGCTGACAGCCTGGCTGCCATCACTTCCTGTAAAGGTGAACGCGCCGTCACTCTTCACGCAAACGCGGCGGGCTTTGCCGGAAATATGCCGGTCGACTCGCGCGATATCGGCGTACAGGTCTATAGGAAACACCGGTATCTTCAGATTTTTTCTCAGATTTACAAATTCGCAATTTACATTTACATCTTCTGCTACACGTGGATGGTGTATTTTTTCGGCAACATTTATGAATATCGGAAGACCCAGCCGCCTTGTTTTCTCAAGCAACTCCGACACGGGCGTGCGCCCTTCAGACTCAGCAAAGGCCACATATCCCCCGCAGAGGCAGCCGCTGCCTGAAAGCATTTTTGCGGCACTGGCAAGCTGAGTTTCAGAGCCCCGCTCCAGATCGATTATTGCAGCGGTGTTCTTCGACGCGAGGATGTCCGCGCAGAGCGGATCCGACACGGCAGTCGCGGAAAGCAGCAGCACGAACGTGCATTCAGACCTGCTGCTGAGTAGTTTTATAAGCTCGTGCAGCTGTGGATACTCACGGCCGGTTTTTATAAGATAGCAATAGATGCCCAGCGGCATTCCCTGCCCGACAAGGCCGTCTATCGCGACTGGCGGCAAAATTTCGCCGGTTCCGGTTTCAATTTCAAGGCACCAGGGCACGTGAAAACCGCCGGACTGCCGGAGGCCGCGGATAATATCCGCCCCGTATGAGAGCGACCTGTAACCCAGGTTTATGCCGATATTGCTGAGCGTCTCGGTGTCAGTGTTTCTCACCAGCTGCTCGATAAGCGGGTAGTATGCGCTTTTTTCACTGCGCAGCTGAGTCAATACAGTCTGCAAAAAGCTTTTTTGCGCCTGATTATTTGTAAACAGCTCAGCCATCTCAAGCAGATTCCTGATACCCCGTTGTGGGCTGTTCTTGATATCTTCTATCCCCTTTTTGACTAATAAACCAATCATGGCAAGCCTCGTTGAGTTCGGCTTCATGACCTCACCTCCAAATGAGCAGTTATGTACATATGATATTTCTTCTCCTTTGATTGCGAAATGGTCATTATCACAATTTGTCCAAAAAATAGGCAAATTGTAGTTATTGTCTGACTTTTGGGCAAAAGCCTTTTTTGTCTGATGAAAAAAGTCCCTCGGTATGGAATACTGTGAACAACATGAATAATCTTGGCATATGCTGATTATAGTGAAGGAATCAGCATTTATGCGGACATGCGGTTTTCAGGAGGTTTCCAAGCATGATACTAAGGGCAATAAAATACAGTCTGAAAATTATCTGCGCGATACTGCTCGCCTGGTTAGTTTTATCGATAATCATCTCAACCGCCGCCTGCGGCACGAACAGGGAAATGGGCGAGAGCACATTGCTCGAGCTCGGCGGCACGCAGTATTATGGCGACGGCAGTGCAGGCCCCGACAGGGCGCTCGTGGTCGAAACGCCGACTGATGCGCTGAACCTGCGCCTTGAGCTTCTGCGCAGCGCAGAGCATACTCTGGACATCGCTACCTATAGAATAGACAACAGCCAGACTGCGCACGCCTTTCTGAGCGAACTTTTATCCGCCGCAGACAGAGGCGTCAAGGTTCGGCTTATGGTGGACGGAACAGTCTACTCTACCTCCTCCGGCGTAAAGGACTATCTGCGCGCGCTTGATAGCCACGAGAACATTGAGTGCAGAAAATATAACCCCATAAACCTGCTCAAACCGGCGCTCTGGCATTCAATTATGCACGATAAGTTCATCATCGCGGATGGCGAGCTTCTGCTGCTCGGCGGCAGGAATATACACGAGCGTCATTTTGACCCCTCCGATTATGACGGCGATGTCGCATACGACAGGGATGTCCTCGTCTGGCAGTCCGGCGAGGCAACGCAGGAGAATCCCAGCGCAAGCGACCAGACCGATGAATACATGAACATGCTCTGGGATTATGAGCTGTCGCAGTCGCTCTCGTCAAACGGGATGAGCCGGGAAAAGGCCGAGCAATATTTTCAGGAGCTTCGCAGCGACGCGGAGAGCTTTGAGCTGTCACAGCCCCGGTTTTTTGCGAAGTCTATGCAGGACTATCTGGATAAAACCGTGGAAACCTCGCGCATAACGCTCGTACATAACCCCATCGACGCCGGCACAAGGCAGCCCTGGGTCGCGACCCAGCTCGCAACGCTCATAAAGACCTCCGAGCAGTATGTCATGCTGCAGACCCCGTACTCGGTCGGCAACAAGCGGCTTCTCGCCCAGCTTGAGGAGATTGCAGATCAGTCGGAGCTTATCATGATAACAAACTCCAGCGCGTCCTCGCCAAATGTTCTCGCCTTCTCAAACTACTACGGTCACAGGCAGAAGTTTATAAACAGCGGTGCGCACATTTTTGAATACCAGAGCACTGACTCCATCCACGGAAAGTCTATTCTCATCGACGGCAGAATATCAGTCATCGGCTCATTTAACATGGATGACCGGAGCTTTTATCTGGATACGGAAACCATGCTCGTGATCGACAGTCCACAACTAGCCGGGCAGCTCGGCGAAGCGATGGGCGATATAATTGACAGCTCCCTGCAGGTCGGAGAGGATAACAGCTATATTTTCTCCGACAATGCCGGACAAGTGAAAACTACGGCGGGAAAAATGGCGCTTATAAAGCTCGTCTATTTCCTTTTCCGGCCGTTCCAATTCTTACTATAAGGCGGAATTAACATGAAACACATCCCAAACATGCTATCAGTATTCAGAATCGTGCTCATACCTTTTTTTGTGCAGCAGATCTCAGTCGGAAACACAGTAAGCGCGGGCATCATCCTTGTCGTCTCCGCTGCGACCGACATGCTTGACGGCAAGCTGGCGCGCCACTTTGGCTGGGTAACCAATGTCGGCAAGGTGCTCGACCCCGTCGCCGATAAGCTGACCCAGACAGTCGTGTCAATAACGCTGATGCTGTATCTGAAAAAATACTGGTTCTTCTTCGCCTTCATCATATTCAAGGACTTCCTCATGCTGACGCTCGGCGCATATCTGATGATGAAGGGTGCAAAGCTTGAGGGCGCGCAGTGGTTTGGGAAGATCGCCACAGTCGTTTACTATGCCGCGGTTATTCTGATCGTGTTTTTCCCCAATATGCCCAACTGGGTCACGGTCACACTGCTGTCTCTGGCGACCGCCTGTGCGCTCATGAGCGCACTGCTGTACATACCCGAGTTCTTCCGCTATAAAGAAAAGACTCAGCTGGGCGAGGAGAACAAGGTTAAATAATATATCGTTATAATAAAATGAAGCCCCGCAAGCAATGCTTGCGGGGCTTCATTTTATTCTGCGCCTCGGTCTGCAAGCCTTCTTGCGACCACGACGAGTCTGCCGTCAGCAGATGAATATTCACAGGTTGACAGGGTTATGAGCTTATCGCCATATTCCGCCGTCACACCGGTATCATAAAGCGAAAGCCCCCTGCAAGTTTCCACATAGTCGTCGAAGGCCGCTTCGCCGTCCAGGCCGACATATTCATGATATTTGAAGCCGCCCTCACTGTACGCCACGGTTTTGAACACAGCCATAATTTCATACTCCCCGCGCGCTGTGAGGGTATCGAAGCGGATAATCTTGTGCTCATCGTAGAAGCTCTCCGACTTGTAGTCCTCCAGTGCGCCGAACAGCTTTTTGCCCTTGATGTGATGTCCGTAGATGATTATGTTGCCACCAGCCTCAAGGTCACAATTCTCCTGAACATATGGAACGCCCATGGAGCTGTATTGCTTGTCGAAGCTGTTATTGATATAGAAATCCGGATTATCCGGCGTCTGCATCACAGGATAGTTGACCGTTGTGCCCTCAATCTCAATCCAGCCGATCATATCCGTATTTTGCTCAAACAATCTGCTGTATTCCGGGAGAACAGCCCCCTCGGTCGGCTCTGCATCCGGCTCACTTTCTCTCGCCTTTTCAAGCTCTGCCGCAAGGCTCTCAAACGCGTCGGTCTGTTCGTCCACCCGGGCATAGTGGCTGTAAATTTTGTAGCCAAAAAATGCCGCAGCAGCCAGTAAACATATTGCGGCGGCTATGCAAATAATTCTTTTTATTTTCACTGACTATCCCCCTGCAATAAGAAAATTTTAATAAAACCGGCGAATCAATACACAAATATCCAAGGTAAATAACTTTTTCTGCAAGTATAGCACCAGCCCCGACAAAACACAATCACCTGCATAAATTTGGCCAAAAAAAGTGATGCAGAGCTTATTGACATATCCTCCGAAATTATGTATATTGATGTAGAACGAAGTGGTTTTTTGTCGAATTTGGTATAATCCCCCATCTACGCTGTAAAAGCCATCAATAACTGTATTTTGAAGCAGCTCTGGCGGCCCCCGGCAACCAGAGCTTAATTTATCTATTTTAGTATGTAAGGCAGAACGCTTATATAAATATTAGATCAAAAAAACAAGGGGGAAAGGAAAATGGAAAGCACCAATTCAGTGCAAAAGAAATCGCGGAAAAAGACGCTGCTCGGCGTTCTCGCGCTTGTCATGGCCGTGGCCTTGCTCTGCGGCAGCCTGTTCGCTTTCTTCAGTGATAAGCTTACGGGAAGTGCCGATGTTTCTGTCGGCACGCTAGATCTCGTTAGCGAGCTTACTGGTGTTGATAAAGACGGTGAGCCCATTGTGTTTGAGATTCACCGCTTTGACAGTTCTAAGGCTGCTGACGCCCAATGGGGTGAAGTATTCGATAAAGATAAAGATGTCCTCAACCCTGGTGATATACTCCGTATATCAACCGCTGCTAAGAACATCGGCAGCAAGAGTGGATGGGCGACAACGTTCTTTTACTATTTTGCTTCTAAAGGGGTTGGCACTATCAATGACGTGACAGGCTCCTTATCTTTCTATAAGAACTTTAACCAGGAAACCGGAGAGCTATCTGGTAAGTACGAGGGCAAAACCTATGCGTTTACCGACACTGTCATTCTTAATGGCTCAAAAGAGGAAGAGGATGACGACAGAGTAGAAAAGATTGAATATGGTGAGGTTTACACCACAAGCATCTACTTGCAAATGGATCCGGAAACTAAAAACGCTGTGCAGGGTGCCACGATCTTTTTTGATGTGATAGTGTTTACTACACAGTACCGCAACAACAATTCTGAGGTTTATGTTTGGATATTTGGAAATACTGAGCTCGAGGAGTATGTCGCGCCCAAGTAATAAGCCGAAACAGCAGTTTTCGATGAGGCAATATGACAGATGAAAGCGGAGCGGCTATGTAGAAGCGAAAAAAACATCGAGATCACAACTTATGTAAAAACGGGCCTATATGTCTGTCAACCCCATATAAAATAGCTAAGTCCCGCAAGCAATGCTTGCGGGACTTAGCTATTTCTGCTGGTATTGCACCAGCCCCTATAAAACACAATCATTTGCACAAAATTGGCCCCAGGAAAGTGATGCAGAGCATATTGACATCTTGCCTAAAATTATGTATATTGGTGTAGAATGATGTGGTTTATCGTCGAAATTGGTAGAAATCCCCAATCGAACTGTCAAAACCACCAAAAACTGTATATTAAGGCTGCTCTGGTTCCCCGCATGACCAGCGCCTTCTTTATCTACTTTAAGTATGTAAGGCAGAACGGGTGCGCGCAGAATAGAAAGCTTATTGTGCTCCCATCTCGCTTATATAAATATTAGATCAAAAAAACATGGAGGAAAGAAAATGGAAAGCACTAATGTAGTACAAAAGAAATCGCGTAAAAAGACGCTGCTCGGCGTTCTCGCGCTTGTCATGGCCGTGGCCTTGCTCTGCGGTAGCCTGTTCGCTTTCTTTAGCGACAAACTGACAGGGAATGGTATTGTCAACGTCGGCACGCTGGATCTCGTGAACGAGCTTGGTGGTGAAAAGGTGTATGAAATCCACCGCTTTGTTGGTATGGATGGTGAAAACCCAAAATGGGCAGAATTCGATGAAGGTACAGATGTCCTCAACCCGGGTGATGTGCTGCGTATATCCCTCGATATATCTAACCATGGCAGCAAGAGTGCATGGGTTCACACAAACATTGCTTTTAAGGCAGAGTCAGTGACAGAAACAGATATTGAGAACCTGAAATTCGATACCTATTTTGATGGCGACGTTGATACTTCTATGTTCACATCAGAAGGCCTCTCGCATGAACGTACCTTCATTCTTGATGGCACAAAGGAGAATGAGGTTGACTTTAAATCGGGCGATGACACTACAATAACCTCTATTGATGTTGATACTTCTAGTGGCATATCTAGGCAACCACAAGTTCTCTATGTTTACCTAGACAAAGACGCCAAAAACGCTTGGCAGGGTGTCAATATCACGTTTGATGTGATTATGGTGGCGCTGCAGTATCGCAACAACAATACTGCGATTCCCGATTGGAACGAATTGCTCAAGGGTAATGGGATTAATACAAATTTCGAGACTTATTCCACACCCAGCAACTAAGGCAAAACAGCAGTTCTAAATGAAGCAAAATAACAGAGGAAGGGAGGCGCGGTTAATGCAGAGGAGAAAGATACATATACATTTATTTGCATACATACTTGCCCTCCTTTCCCTGTGTTTTTTTGCGACTCCGGCAGCTTATGCAGACAATCTGTCCGTGACGATTGATTCCAGGGGAAAGCTCAGCTCCAACGGTGAGCTTATATTCCGCGAGCTGAACATTGGCCCCGGCGACTCCGGTGAATACACCATTGAGGTCAGCAATTTTTATAAAAACGAGGCTTATGTATTTATTGACTCTATCGAGGTCAACACAACAACACCGACCGAGGAATTTATCTTTACTTTTGGGGGAAATGCCGGTTCGGTTTCAGGCAATACAGCTGATTTCGAAGAGGAGACATCTGTGGTCTCCCGCATTTCATCGAACTCGACCGAAAACCTGAGCGTGGGCTTTGAGCTACTTGACACAGCCGGGAACGCATATCAAGGCCGTGAATTTAAGTTTGTCATAGCACTGAGGGTGCAGATGGATAGGTACATAGAACCCGAACCTTCACCCGACCCCTCACCCGATCCATCTGTGGAGCCTTCCCCGGAGCCATCCACAGACCCATCTCCCCAACCGTCCACAGGCCCGGGCGGCGGCGATGGCGACCCGCCAAAGACCGGCGACGATTTTGATCTTGGGCTTTGGGCATCTGCCCTTTTCATCTGCTTGATGGGGGCTGTGGTGCTTCTGCTCTGGGCACGAAAATATAAACTGGAGATATCTGATGAAAGAAAAGAATAAGACAAAGACCGGCAATATTCTATCGAACGTTTTTCTAATACTATCCGTTTTGATACTAATCGGAGTAGCTGTTTTTGTTTTTACAAGTTCGGGCGATCAGTTTCTCTTCGGCTATAAACCCTTTGTCATTACAACCGGCTCTATGGAGACCGAGTACAAGACAAACTGCGTCGTACTCGTAAAACAGGAGCCCTACGGCGATATCGAGATCGGCGACGTCGTTGCCTTCAGACCCGTTCAGCTGAGCGGCTCGGGCGCGATGCACAGAGTCATCGAGGAAACCGCAAACGGCTTTGTCACCAAGGGTGACAACAACGACTTTCCAGACGATGGCTATTTAACTTCCGAAAATTACATTGGCAGGGCGGTCTGGCACACCAACGCTCTTGCCGGATATATTAATAAATTGCTTGAACCCAACGGTGTCATAAAATTTTTTGTGATACCCCTGGTCGGAATTATACTTCTGTTTGTTGCGTTGTGGCTTATAATTCCGCGCAAAAAAACAGCCCCGATTTCTCAGCCCGCTGACTCCGGCGAGATTGTCGGGCAGGAGACAGAAGTTCAGGATCGTTAGAAACATAAACTATTGTGAGAGGAGATGGGCAGTTGGAGCATATAAAGAAAACGCGCGACAGCGCTGTACTCGCGCTTGATAAGCAGCGAGCCAAAAGGCTCATCATGACATTGGGCATTGTCGTCACGCTCGTCCTCTCCTGCGCGGGCATCGGTTCGCTTTACGCTTTTTTCTCTGATAAGCTGCGGGGCGGTGCGGATATCACAGTCGCCCAAATGGGTGTCTCGGTAACCAACGTCAGCGTTAAGAAGCTGACGTATGGTCTGGGAGAGGATAATGTTATTGCCGGGGGTGACAATATAGACGCAGGGTGGACAAAGGCACTTGGAGTACCTACTAGTTCTGCAGTCGCAACTTTGTCAGACGGATATGTCCTGCCAATTAGCATCACGGTCAATAACACCGGCAATGTCACCGCGGACATATACCCATCAATTACTTTTAGATTTAATCCCCTTGGCGGTACTTTAAATTATCTCCAAAATGGCTTTTATTACATATATAGTGCCTTTAAGGGAGACGGCAGCTCTGTAACTGCCAAGGATATTATCTATGGAAGCGCTGAAGGTCAGCTGATTGAAAATATAACAAAAGCTAACGCTGATGGAACATATACAGTAACATTGCCGGTCATCAAAAACGTTAAGCCCGGAGTGAGTTCCAAAGAAACGTATATGCTGTATTTTAAGCGCGGAGGCGCTGGCTTCCGTAGGGATTTAACACGGATGGGCAACCTTTTTCTCTCAGTGGGTGCAAAATCCGTGCTTCCCGATAGCAGTATTGACAGCAATTGGTATGAGGAAGTCAAAGAAGCCGAATTCGTTGTTGCGGCACACATTTTTACAGGTCCATCTATAAAGCAAGCAGACGGAGGCCTGAGTTCTGATAACTATCAGACAGAAAATAATATTGTTACTCTGGAATGCAGCAGTGAAGATAGTACCAGCAGGTGGTTTAAGGGCTACCCATATGAATATGAAGTATATCGCACTACTACGGATCCCATGGTTAACGTAAAAGCAGAGTGGGAAGAGCTTAATAAAATTATAGGCGGTAGAGATAAAGAGGAGAAAGCTACAAAATATGAGGATGTTGGTGTTGACTTCCACACCTCCTGCTACTATAAAGTTAAATCATACGATGACTACGGGAATCTTATTGCCGAGTCGTGGGCGGGTAGCACTGCCTACCCCTACGGCAATGGCACAGGCGATACCTGCGATGGTGGTCTCGTTTATTTGCCGGACCAGGGACTTCGCGAGTGGGCATTGAGAAGTCTTATAAAACTCGGTGGAGGTGGATGGAATGATTGGGTAAAACAGGATCCCGGCGTTCCCGTGACAGAAAAAAACTTTGAGATCGCGAGCAACACCTCCAGCGCAGCCGCTACTCGTGGCTATATTAGTTTAAACAAAAACGACGTAAACAAAATTACCATAACTGATCTTACAGGTTTACAGTGTGTTAGATATGCAAGATCTCTTTATTTGGGTGGTCATGACATTGATGATATCAAGGGCAAAATGCCTCTTGGCCTGACCATTTATGAGTTTTCTTTGAACGGCAATGCGAGACTTGCAGACGAGCAAGATGTTATCTTTGGAGAAGTCCTTCCAACCTATGCAAACACGTTAAGGGATCTTTATTTGGAAAATATCGGCTTTGAAACAATAGGCGGTCAAAGCTATATAGACGAGTGCCTCGAAAAAATGGCAGGCATCAATAATTCTGCGCTTAAGAAAATTTCCTTTGCAAATAGCAAGCTCACATATGATGATGTTAAGTCACTTGCTCTCTTTACAAATTTAACTAATATCACATTAACCAACAACCCTAACATGATGAATGTTGCAGGATTGTTCACAAAAACTACTCATAAAAATCTGATGTACTTGAATTTAAAAGGGATTGGTGCAACTGTAAATGATCTGAATGTTGTACAAAATGTGGGAACTAAGAAGCTAATAAACGCTAATGTGGTCTGGGAAAACTGGACGGGAGATGTAAAGACAGATAGCACCTTCATGATGATGACAACCAACTTCAATCCAGGCTGTCAAGTGTATATGAACGCGGGTTCATACTGGGGAGTCACTGACGCTCTCGCAGCTTGGGTCAACTCCACACTCTCGCTTGCAAGCAATGAGGCAGACGCAGCCCCTGATCCGGAACCTACGGAGTCCCCCGATCCGGAACCAACGGAGTCACCCGATCCGGAACCTACGGAGTCACCCGATCCGGAACCCACGGAATCCCCCGATCCGGAACCTACGGAGTCCCCCGATCCGGAACCTACGGAATCCCCCGATCCGGAACCTACGGAACCGGTTACTGTGGACGATGGCTCGGGATAGACAACATTTTAATCGGCTGTTGCCCTGCGTGGCAACAGCCGATTTTCTGTTTTGGGTCTCTCATGCCTCGAGCTTGTTGTAGATTTTCAAGCTGTCTGTATACCTGTGCTCGTCAACCGTGCCCATTACGACACAAATATAGGTCTTGCCATCGATCAGTGCGGCAGATACCAGGCAGCTGCCCGCCAGACTGCTGCTGCCGGTTTTGAGTCCGATGGCATTGGGATAATAATAGCTGCCGCCGGGGTTGAGCAGCTCGTTTGTGTTGTAATATGTGACCTCGCGTCCGCTCAGCCATGTGTCCTGCATCATGAAGCTGCCTACGATCTCAGATATGCAATCGTTTTTCAGGCAGGCCGCCGCGATCAGCGCCAGATCATAGGCCGTTGTATATTGACCCTCCGCGTCGTAGCCGTCAGGTGTCAGGAAGTTGGAATCCTCCGCACCCAGAGCCTTGGCCTTTTTGTTTGCAGCCTTCATGAAGAACTCGATGCTCTCCTCGTTTGACAGGCTGTCATCTCCGGCAATTAGCCTGCCCGTGTTCACGGCAAGTGTAAACGCCGCGTCGTTGCCGGACGGCAGAAGCAGAGCCACGAGCAGCTGCTGCGCAGACAATTTATCACCGGCGTTCAGCCACGCTCTGGACGAATCGGAGGCCATCAGATCAATCTCGTCCCCAACCGTCAGCGCATCCACCGGCCGGTAGTAGTCAAGTGCCGTCAGCGCCGTCAGCATTTTCGCCGTGCTCGCCGCCGCGATTTTATTGCCGCTGTTTTTCTCAAATACGACGCTGCCCCCGACGCTCATCACGCAGGCATTTGCCGCTGTAATATCCACCGTGATCGCGGGCAGCGGGGTCTCTTGTCCATCCTTGTGCGGCGTCTGTGTTTTATCCCCGTATTGCGCGGGCGCAGCATAGCCCGACCTCGGCGCATTTTTCAGCCTTGCGGCGACGGATGTGCCGGCAATAAGGCAGAAAACAAGTATTATACTGGTGCAAAAACGCCTGTGGCGGCCTCGCCTTTTGCGGGCTTTATGTCCGGTATATTCGTTCATCTTTATTCCTCCAACACTTAAAAACGCCTGCCTGTATATGACAATAAAAGCGTATCATTTTTCGGCTGGCAGTTATTAAATTCGGAGTGATAAAAGTCCCAAGGACACCTGCGTTATTTCCTACTTTTTTCCTACAACGCAGGAGCCTCCGCGACGCGGAACGACAATCCGCCCCTGCTAAGCTCTTGCTTCGCAGGGGCGGATCCTTGACTTGCTAATTTAATTATTTCTGCTCAATATATCCCTTTAGCATATCGAGAATCGCGTCGTCCTCGTCCATAAAGAAAACGAATCCGTGATCGCCGTTATCACCCATGTCGGGCAGCGTGCGATAGAAGTTCATCGCGCTCTCCTGCTCGCTCCCTGTGCGTATGGTGTCAATTTCACCGTCGGCGTACTGCACATCGATGCTGTATATTGCGTCGGTAGTGAATACCTCGTAGTGATACGGGTCTGCAACGGTGATAGCCTCGACGTTCAGCAGAGCGTCAAAAAGGTCCCTGGCTTCGTCAGCGCTGAGCTCCGTGGTCTTATCGTCATAAGTGATGATAATTTTCGCAATATCGTCCGCGGTCCCTGTCACCATAGACTCTTCACCGGTGACGTGAGCCGAGGTCGGCAGCGGTGTATCATCCGGCGACGGATCCGTTGAGGGATCAATTGTGTTTGTCTCAGCAGGGTCAGGTGTAGGTGAGTTTTTCCCACCATCATCTTTAGAGGCTGAGCATGCGGATAGCAAAGTGAGAACCAGTACGAGTGCCAGTAGGGCATTCTTTTTCATAATAGTGCCTCCTTACAGATTTTAAGTGAATAGGCTTATCCACTTGCAGTATAGACGACGCTTCTGCATGTTTGTTTCACCTTATACTGTGAACAATAAATGACTAAATTGTTAAAAGAAATGTTATTATGCTCCCCGCAACGGCACTTTATGTGCCGAGCCGCTATACGTCTGCCGTGACAGATGACTTCTTCGATGATATAATGTGGGCATATTATATCTCTATACCCGGAGGTTGAACGCTTGTGAAGCCATATAACATACATCCCGATTTTTCAAGGTTTAGGAGCGTCAAAATGCCGCTCTCCCCTGCGATACTGCCGAGCATCAACTATCTGCTGCCGCAGGTGCTCAGCCGCCTGAAGCTGCCGGAGGGAGTCAGGGAGAGGATATTTAAAATCCCCGGCTACCAGTCTGCGGAGATTCGCCTCTCCATCTTCGAGCCGGAGGCGGACAGCGCCGCGCCTCTGCCCTGCCTTGTGTACTTCCACGGCGGAGCCTTCGCAATACAGGCCGCACCCCAGCACAGGCGGCAGGCCTGTGAGTTTGCGCTGGAGACGCCCTGCAGGGTCGCTTTTGTGGATTACAGGCTGCTGCCGGATAACGCCTTTCCCGTCGGGCTTGAGGACTGCTTCGCCGCATATGGCTGGCTGCGTGATAATGCCGCCATGCTCGGCGTTGACGAGCGCCGCATAGCCGTCGGGGGTGACAGCGCAGGTGGCGCGCTCGCCGCGGGAGTTTGTCTTATGGCGCGTGACCGCGGTCTCACCATGCCCTGCTTTCAGATGCTCATCTACCCCGTGACAGACAGGCGGCAGACCAGCGATTCTATGCGCAAGTTTTCTGACACACCGCTCTGGAACGGCAGGCTGAATGCGGACATGTGGAAAATGTATCTCAAAGGCGGCGAACCGGAAAATCCCGAGTACGCGTCCCCCGCGGAGGCCGCCACGCTCGCGGGTATGCCGCCGAGCTATGTCGAGGTTGCGGAATTTGACTGCCTGCATGACGAGGGTGTAGCCTACGCCCAGCGGCTCAGAGGAGACGGAGTTTCCTGCGAGTTATACGAGACGCAGGGCACCATACACGGCTTTGAGCTTGCAAAGAGCAGCTCAATTGTAGCTGCCGCAACTGCGCGGAGAGTCGAGAGACTCAGGGCCGCATTTGGTGATAAATAGGGACAAAAAGTGCCGGGCGCTGAGAGTAGCCCGGCACTTTTATATGTTTATCAGAAATTTTGGCTGAGCTCGCGCAGCTCCTCCTGCGTGACATAGCGCCACTGACCAAGCTTTAAGCTGCCGAGCTCGATATTCATGATGCGAACGCGTTGAAGCGAGGTCACCTTATAGCCCAGCTCGGTGCACATCCGCCTGATCTGGCGGTTTAGCCCCTGAGTCAGGGTAATCCGGAACTTATGTGAGTCAACCTGCTCGACCTCGCACTTATTCGTTAGCTCGCGCGTCTTTGTGCGCATGTTGGTTATCTCCACACCGTCGGACAGCTTTCGGAGGAAGGCCGGCGTGATAAACCTGTTTACCTGCACGATATATTCCTTCTCGTGCCTATTCTCTGCTCGCAGAATCTTGTTTACCACATCGCCGTCGCTCGTCAGGAGGATGAGCCCCGAGGAATCCTTGTCCAGCCTGCCGATCGGAAAAATTCGCTCGCGAAAGTTCACGAAATCCGTTATATTTCCCTGCGTTTCCAGCTGCGTGCTGCAGGTTATTCCAACCGGCTTATTCAGGGCAATGTATACATGACTCTTCTTGCTTTTTATCTCCTGCCCGTCCACCAGCACGGTTTGCCCCTGCCCTACCTTGGAACCCAGAGTCGCCAAAACGCCGTCAATTTTGACGCGCTGTTCCTCGACGAGCCTGTCGGCTGCCCTGCGCGAGCAGTAGCCGGAGGAGGTCAAAAATTTATTTATCCGCAGCAGCTCACGCTCATCGCGCTCTATAATCTGTGGCGCGGCGTCATCGGCCTGTTTCAAATGATATGCTTTCTTCATAAAATCCCTTTTTCGCTCGTATTCTCAATATGGCGAGTACATTGATTATACGTCTATAGCCGCAGCATGTAAAGGCAGATTGTCAGCAAAGGTCAAAATTAAGAGTCTGCAACATAATTTTGTTGCAGACTCTCAGGTTTTGCTTAGAAAATAGGGCTTTCTTCGTAGCCTTCGACTACAATTGGTGCCTCGTTCACGCTTTTCTTTATAGGGATCTTTGCAACGCCGGAAGCATCGAACTTCGTGGCTTTCCGCTGCTCTGTATCAAGCGTGATATCGTTCTGACGCTTTTTCTTTTTTGACATATTATCACCCACTACAAGTATTCCCTGAAGTGGTCAAAAATACGCATCCTGCAGAAAGCCACTTTTTCTTTTTTTAGTCATGCTCAACGGCCTTAAAAATGAACACGGTTTTTCCGCTTAGTCCTCATGACGACGGCAGCCGCGACCGTGCTCGCCGCCATCTCTGCGTCTGCCGCGTTTGCCATGTCCGGATCCACGACCAGAGCCATGTCCCGGGCAATCGCGTCTGTGAGGGCCGGAATGCCCGGCCTGATCATCCACGCCTGCGCCAGCCTTGCTCTCAAGCTCGTCAATGAGCCGCTCGAGATAGCCGGAAAGCGCCTTCTGCTCCTCATCCGTGAGCACGGTGAGGAAATCCTCACGCCCGGTCTTTTCCTCGGACATACTCTCAGCCGCCTCTGCTCCCAGCTTCGTGAGCCTGATCTGCATGACACGGCGGTCCTCCTCAGACTGCTGCCTCGTGATGTACTGCTTGGTTTCCAGCTTTCCCAGAAGTTCTGCCAGTGACTGCTTGCGCATATCCAGCAGATAGCCCAGCTCGCGCTGGCTGATCTCCGGCTGCAGCTTCAGCATCGAGAGAATGCGCCCTTGTCCGCGGTGCGGATCTCCGCACTCACCTCTCCTGCCCTGATGCCCATAATATCGGCGAGAGAGGAACTCAATTCGCCTCAGTTGTTCTAAAATATCGCTTTTCAAAAATTTTCCTCCAGTCCGTCCCAGTCCTATGGAACCTGCGCAGAATGAAACACTCCATCTGCATTGCTCGTATTCGTCAGTGCCTGAACTTTTGCGCGTCCGCATTGGTCAGGTGCATTACCATTATAGTCACGTACCTGACGTTTGTCAAGTGCTAAATGCAATATTTTTGAAATTCTCGGGTATGCGCCACTCTTCGCATAGCAAAAGCGCGCAAGTCTCCGATTGGACTTGTGCGCTTTACTACTGTAAATTTATATATGTCTGCGGCTCTCAGTTCTATTTAAAGGCCGCTTGCACGCCGGGCATTTCCTTCAGCCTGCGCCGCATTGATACTCGCAACCGTTCCCCCGTCGCAAAGAATATCAGTGCCGGTAATATAACTGGCGGCATCACTCACGAGGAAGGCCATGACGCGCGCTATTTCCACAGACGCTCCGACCCTTCCAAGCGCACCGTTCTCAGCAATCGAGGATGCGGCCTCGCCTTCTATTTTGCCCATTGGAGTTGCGAAGGTCCCCGGGGATATGGAGACTACTCTTATGCCGCGTGAGCCGAATCTGCAGGCGTTTTGCGCGGAGTACCACTTGACAAAGTTCTTTGAAATTGAGTAAGCCGCTCCGCTTTGAGCCGACTCGGGTGCCATGTAAATTACTCCAAGCATCGACTCAAGGAACTGCTCCGGCGCGGCGAAACTATCCATATACAGATCAATCGGGATCTGGTTACTCGGTATCATATATGCCGACATGGAGGCGACATTAAGTATGCAGCTTCCCGCACCCATAACAGCAGACATCTCCTCGTTTATGCAGATGGTGCCAATTGCATTAATGGTAAAAATACTTGCAGGGTCAGTCATCTTAGGCGAAACACCGGCCGCGTGTATGACCGCCTTGACATTGCCCTTTGAGGCTGAATATAAGGCAAGCTTCCGCACAGAGTCACGGTCACTCGCGTCGCAGGGGAAAGCCTCGGCATTTATGCCAAGAGCCTGGAGCTCTGCAATGGCATTTTCAAGCTTGCTGACTGTTCTGCCAACGAGGATAACATCGCAATCGCCGCCTACGAGCTTTGCGGCCTCGAAGCCCATACCGCTTCCTCCGCCGGTTATTACACAAATATTTTTCATATTCGCACCTCTTTCTTCAAATTATTGACGAAAAACGTTCTCTTATTATCGTTCAGTATAATCACTTTCTGCGCGCGAGTCAAGGACAATTGTGCGCATGTTGTGGATATTAATTTAACAACAGGATAAACAATTTAACGACAGGGTAGTTATTTTGACAACTATTGTTTTGGAATCTCCCCTGCGCTAAGCCCGCTAGAAATGTTTCCTGATTTAGAGCAAAATAGCGAATTTTGCAGGGATTTTAAATATAATTGGACGACATGAGTTTTTTCTAATACAATAGAGTTGATGTACGTCCGCCATGTCGCCCATGGCATCCATTGGGCGACTTAATTGGCGGATTAAAACAGTTGAAAAATATTTTCGGTCGCCTGATCAGCTGCCGGAAAACCTTCAAAATGAGTAAATAGCAGTTTAATAAGGAGAGATGTTTATGGATTTTCAAAAGAAGTACTCAGGCAAGCTGACCTCAGCAAACGAAGCCGTTAAAGTCATCAAGTCAGGCGATTGGCTTGACTATGGCTGGTGTACCTGCACAGCTAACGCCCTGGACATAGCGCTGGCGGGCCGCGCCGAGGAATTGACCGATGTCAAGATTCGCGGCGGCGTTTTAACTCACCGTCCCGCAATCGCTGACGTTCCCAACGCCGCCAAGCATTTCACCTGGAACTCTTGGCACATGAGCGGGATTGAGCGCAAAATGATAAGCGAGGGACTGGCTTACTACGCCCCCGTTCGCTATTCCGAGCTTCCCGGATATTACTACAACAGCATCGCGGCACCGGACGTTGCCATGCTTCAGGTCGCGCCGATGGACAAGCATGGATACTTCAACTTCGGCCCCAACGCTTCTCACCTCAAAGCCGTATGCGATGTCGCAAAGGTAATAATTGTCGAGGTCAACGAGAACATCCCGTACTGCCTGGGCGGTTTTGAAAATTGCGTTCATATCGATCAGGTCGATATGATTGTCGAGGGCGAGAATCCCCCCATGGAGCAGATGGCGGCCTCCCTCAACCTATCCGATATCGATTTAGCAGTCGCCAAACTGGTGGTTGCAGAAATACATGACGGCGCCTGCCTGCAGCTGGGAATCGGCTCCATGCCCAACGCCATCGGTCAGATGGTCGCCGCTTCCGACCTCAAGGATCTGGGCGTGCACACGGAGATGTATGTGGACGCTTTTGTCGCAATGGCCAAGGCCGGAAAAATTAACGGCTCGCGCAAAAGCTTCGACAAGGGCCGTCAGGTCTACACCTTCGGCGCAGGCAACCAGGAGCTCTATGATTATCTGGACAACAACCCGGAGTGCGCCTGCGCGCCCGTGAGCTACGTCAACGACATCGCGCGCGTGTCCTCGATTGACAACTTCATTTCCATCAACGGAGCGGTCGACATTGACCTGTTTGGACAGGTCTCCTCCGAGTCGAGCGGCCTTCGCCACATCTCCGGTGCCGGCGGTCAGCAGGATTTCGTCATGGGTGCCTATCTGTCCAAGGGCGGCAAGAGCTTCATTTGCTGCTCCTCCACCGTGACAAACAAGAAAACCGGGGAAATGAGCTCAAGAATCCGCCCCACCCTGGTCGAAGGCTCAATAGCCACCTGCACACGCTCGAACCTTCATAAGCTGGTAACAGAATACGGCATCGTCGATGTCAAGGGTCTGTCTACCTGGGAGCGCACCGAGGCAATAATCGGCATCGCGCATCCGCAATTCAGGGACGAGTTGATTCGCGAAGCTGAAAAGATGAACATCTGGCGCAGAAGCAACCGCTAATCACTGTGTTAAAAACAAATATATTAAAAAACTTCCCCCGCAGGCCGTTTGGTCCTGCGGGGGAAGTTTTTCGCTTTATTACCATTATCTAAAAACATTTTTCGAAGTCTGCTATTTCAGCAGCTCATCGTAGCTTGAATTTAGAACATCCCTTATTGCTCGCAGCTGTGCGGCCTTGATATGCCGGATGCCGCGCTCGATTTTGACCAGAGTCTCTCTTGTCATTTCCACGCCCTTGAGCTGAAATAGACTTCCCGCCACTTTTCAGTTGTGGCAGCCACATATGGGGTCGCGGGGAAAGTCGTCTAGTTTTCGCTTTGCAGCAATTTCATCTGGTATGAGGTAAAATAGCGGCAGATAGATAAATTCCTTTAGCGCCTGCCTGCGCTGTTCATAGATATGCTGTTCCATAAATTCCTCCCTGGTTGCTTGGGCGAGCAGCAATGCAAAGCATTGCGACCAGCCTGTTTGTGATTTATTTGCAAGGAATTTTGTAGTATAATGATATTATAACTCATCACACTACTACCTTGCAATTGAATACGACACAGGCAGGCATAAAATGTTCCTAAATTTATAAAGTTATGAAAATTATTTTTCCTCCTGTCTTTTGGGTAAATCAGAAACGGATTGACGGATAGGAAACCGCTTAAATTTTCACTTGCAGTTTGACACTGAAAGCCACCGTCATTTTGCACAACAAAACAGCCATTTTAAGCTTTTTGAGAAAAGGCGGACATGCGTAATAATTACGTTTTCAAGGCTTTGTTTTGTGCGATTTGACGGACGAGCCTGTGTGAGCGAATAGAAACTCCGTTTATGATGCAGAGTACGGTTTGAAAAATAGAATGGCTGTAAACGACTTTTAGCATCTACGAACGCAAAAGAGCCGCCATTGCTGGCAGCCCTAAAAAATGAATTTCGTATTTATTTTATGGCATTGGTTGCAACTTTCCCAATTCAAAACTAATTATTGCTTTCGCACCGGTCTGATATACTTCCAAAACTGTGTCGGATCGTGATAAAAGTAAGCTATTCTGCCAGGGGAAGTATCCATGCAATAGGCTGTATCAGCAAAATCGAAGTTTGCAATCGCCGTATCAACTTTTTCTTCCACGCTGCGATTTTCTTGCTCATAGTCGAATGGGCCATGTTCAAAAACAATATACTCGGCTTCGGGAATATCAATCAAAATCATTTGAGGTGGAACTTCACCGTTATAATCGGAAGCTAGGCGAACGCCATAGCATTCAGCGCGGGGAATACCGTAACAGAAAGGCTTGCCGTTTGGGTCGTGTAGATACGCCATAATCTGACCACTGCCGCTGTTGGGTTCGCTATTGCCCTTGTCGTCGAGTTTGTCCTTGATGCTGTCCAGCAAACCGCAGATTGTATCACAATCTTGTCCCGGTATAGCCTCCTGCTTTTTCCAAAAGTCCCAATAGCCATTGCTTTCATAGTTTTTGATATGCAAAAACTTGTGGGCAGGAATGGTTACAAAATAAACTTTAATGTCATCTGTGGATTTTACCATACCAATCTCTCCAATTCCTAAAAAATAGCGGTCGAAGGGGTTTATTTTTGTACGCAGGACAACAGGCATAGGTTTTCTGCGATATTCACTTGGAGTAATACCGTATGTTGTCTTGAAAGCCCGCGTAAAGGCTTCATGTGATGAAAAGCCATAATCAAAAGCGATATCCAAAATGCTTCGCTCATTATCCCGCACTTCTTTTAGCGCAAAGGCTAACTTTCTAAGCCGCAGATAATCCCTAAACTGCATACCCGATATTACCTTAAATTTTCTAGTCGTATGAAATTCGGAATAACCCAGCTTGCGAGATAGAAACCGCAATGTTATGGCTTCACAATTGCGATGTTTAATACACTCGTCAATTTCATCAACGATTATTTGGATTTGCTTACGCCACTCGAGCATTTGTCAATTCACCTCGTTTCAACCGCCCTACAGTCATTATAAAGCAATAGAAAATTCATAGCTTGATTTTACTTGCTAAAATATTTAAGAGTGAATCTGTACTCCAACTATTTGCTATAATTATAACATCGACGACAATTATACTCTATAGCATATTCAAAATTGATGAAAAGAGCTGCCAATGCCAGCAGCCCTCTTGCTATGGTTTGGCTATTCGTTTGAAAGTGTTTCCGCTTAGTTCATTACGTCAAATGCAAGCAGCAAGCCAAGTGTAAAGCCATAGGAAAAAGCGTTCTCATTATCTGTAGCATCGAGGTCGGAATACAGCAATGATAGTTTTTGAAACCGCTCGCAATCGTCAAGTGACATCTTTTCGACAAAATATCGTTCTTCTTCGTCAATCCTGCGAGCAATTTCAAGTTGTTCTTTTCTGTGCGGGTCGCGGCGCTCCCAAGGGATGGTTTTGCCGTTATACAGGCTACGCATGATATCTCTCATGTTATCAAAATCCTTTCTCGTTGTTGTTAGCAACACTTGAAAGGCGGAATAATTTCTGATAGACTGGTCTTGCACCGCCTTTGGGTGTTGCGGGTGGGAACGGCGCTTTTCTTTGACGAGGGAACGCCGTTCCCAATCCTTTTTTCTTTTCCTTTGTACTTTGCAGGCAGTATCAAGCTGCCTGTCCGATAAAAACGCACTCCTTTCCGCTAAACCGTTTCATTCTGCTACGGATGAGTTGGCTGTCTAGCTGTAATAGTAGTGGATTGGACATCCACCCTTTACAGCATATATCCTCAAAATCCGATTCATGCGTCCCTTCCCTGAAAAATACGTGGCGGAAGCACTCGCCGGCAAAAAAGCCTGGGCTGCGATTGACCGCAGTGTGCACTTCGGTGCCAACTGCGGGCCCGTCTATAACGAAGCCCTCGCAGCCGTCGGGCAGGAGACTGTCTGGCTTGAAAAGTCAATTTGACGCCTGAAGGATTATTGAAAGGACCGGTTATTTATGACTTATATAGATAAAATTGCAACCATGCCTGACCTGGTTTCTCTGGGCATTTCAGCCTGTCAGGGCTGCGGAGCAGAACTCATAGTCAGGCGCATTGTCCAGATCGCAGGACCCGATTCAGTGTTCTGCATTCCTCCAGGCTGCCTCGCAGGAGCAGGAATTGTGGGTTGGAACTTTGATAATGGAGTGAAAGTTCCTGTACATATCACGCTGCTTGACAACGCCGCCTCCTTCCTGAGCGGCTTGTCGAACGCCTATCAGTCTCAGGACAGAGACGTCAACATGGTCGCCATCGCCGGAGACGGCGCCTCCGCAGACTGCGGCTTTCAGTCATTATCGGGCGCGGCGGAGCGCGGAGAAAAGATGCTGTACATCTGCTACGACAACGAAGGGTATTTGAACACCGGCTTCCAGCGCAGCTCCACAAGCAGTAAGGGCTCCAAAACCTCCACCACGCCGGTAGGAAAGGCTGTGCCCGGAAAGCCCCAGCACAGCAAGTTTTTGCCCTTTATAATGGCTATGCACAACCCTGTCTATACCGCAACGGCAAGCCCCTCAAACATGAAGGATTTTGCGGAAAAGATCGAGAAAGGTCTGGCGGCATCCAAGGAGGGCTTCGCTTATATTCATGTTTTCTCTCCCTGCCCCACCGGCTGGGGATTTAACGGAAAAGACAGCATTGAGCTCGCGCGCCGCGCGGTCAAGTCCAACTTCTTTCCTCTCTTCGAGTGTGACAGGGGCGTATGGAAACGCAATGTCGTGCAGAGTGATCCCATCCCTTTGAGAGAGTTCACATCTATGGCTAAAAAGTTCAGGCATCTCAGTGACGATGAAATTCAAGAGCTGGAGCTGCTGGCTCAGAGCCGCATTGATTTCCTGAACAAAATGGTTTAGCAGTCTCGCGTGCCAAATACAGGGCTGGCGCTTGCCCGGGCTGAGCCCTCAACGGGCTCAGTTCACTTACAAATGTTGAATATTTTCAGCCTTTTGATTCTCGCATATCTCACCATCAGTGCTATTTCCCCAGTCGGATATAGCTGCGCACAAATGCAATATCCCGATCTATCCACCATATAGCGATTGCACTTTTTCGTGCAGCCATTGGCATTTTCCTCAGACACATAGATAATCTCATCGGCTTCAGCAAGCAATCCACGATAAAGCTTTTTTTGCTCTGCGCTCCAGAGCTCATCCTGATTTCTGCACGGCAGGGCAAATATCAGCCGGATATCATGGCCCATCTCCTTTTTAGCCAAAATTAATGATACCGCTATTTTGTCGAATCCAAGCGCCGCGCCCGATATAAACTCCGTTACGCCTTGACTGATGAGCCTATCAAGCTCTCGGTTAAGGCGTTTTACAATGTGCTCAATTTTATCCTTTGGCAATCTGCGATTCCCAATAAAACAGCATGTTTTTGATTTTTCCATAAGGCCTGATTCCTCCTCGAAAATATAACGCACTAATTATTAGTGCATTATATGAATCGTAGCACAATTTTCACTTAAAATAAAGGTGTATTAAGTGCATTTTTAGTTTTAAGGAGATGGCGCTTTGAAGAAAAACAAACACATCAGCATAAGAATTGATGAAGATGTACTGCAAAAATTTCATTATGTATCAAAGTATGAAGACCGTTCCGCAAGCGGGCAAATCATGTATCTGATAAATAACTGCATACGAGAATTTGAAGAAAAGCACGGCAAAATTGAACTGCCCGAAAATGCAGAAAAATGAGTCTTGCCACAAATAGCAGGCCTCATACCGTCAACTTGCACCATACAAAAATCGATTAAATTGCAAATTGAAGTTATTATCCATAAAAGCAGAGGTATTATTTTATGACACTTAATCTTGTGGGATGGAATGTTGTATTGGTTTCCAATAATCAGATCGAACCCATTGTCCTAGGACAATAAACAGGGGCCAAATGACTTCAAAATCAGTTAACTCTTTTCATAGGAATAATGTAATTGTAAGCAAGCATTATGCTCATTCATTTGCCAATCGCCGTGCGCAAGCAATGGACGTTATCGTGGTCTCATTTGCAAAGCTTTGAGCCGGCGACACGACACTTATTAATGAGAGGTGATTATTAAAATGATTGGAATACTCATTGTACTTGTAGTAGTCGGTATTGTCTATTTATTCAGTCGCCCCGCTAACCCCACAGATTCAGATAATGAGCAGTTTTACAATTTCCACGACGATGACGATGCCTACGATCCCGAAAACCTTACATCTGATGAACGCGACAAATATTACCCCGACGGGTGGTAATAACAAGCATATATAAAGCCCTCTATCGAATGATAGAGGGCTTTACGACGTTTATATCTTAGCTAAAATGTGTGCCACTTTGTGTGCCAAAAGTTTGAATGTGTGCCAATATTCTACGACACGCTACAGCAAGAGCAATCGATAAAACCCAGCAATTACAGTACTTTGCGACGCATCACGAAATGCCTCAATCAGTGAAATCCTACTCCCACTCGCCAAGTTAATCTCGTTTCTAAACTTTTCTGTTTAGACATTTTGATTCCATTTGATAGGATATGATTTCAGTTATCCTTATCCTAACGGGTTGCCGAACTTTTGCTGTCAAAAATCTATCAATGGGTAGCTATCGTAGGTCGCATTCACTGTGACTTTGCAAAAGGTTTGTAGGTTAAACGGGGATGTTTCGGCGATTGTTGCCATCGCTTATCCTTCGCTAATACCTAGTTCTCATTATAACACATATAAGTGATTTTCTTCTACAAACATAGTGTGCCGATGTAATTTTCATATGTGTTACTACACAAATCATCTTCAAGAAAATTTACTGAGTAAGTATCACTCTCAACATAAATTTTGATTTTATCACTGTCATAAACGAACGTAATATCACCGGAGGAATTTTGCGTTATGGTGTTGTAGTCCTTATAGTATTCAAGATCTTTTGAAGGTGCTTCTCCAACAACAATAATCTTTGGCGTTATTTTGTCGAGAACACTTTGGGGCAATCGCCCTGACCTTCTACCATGATGCGGAGCAAATACAATATCAACGTGAGCGAATCCTATCTCACTTTCCACGCTCTCCAAGAAATCCATCTCAATGTCACCTAACCACATAAATTTTGCCTCACCGACACCATACGTGATAATTGGCGAAATGTTATTTGGGCTTTCTCCTTCTTTCGCCTTTTTCAAAGCATCTTTGAAGTTTGTGTTTTCCCGAATAGGCCAAAGACAATTTATCCCCGCACTTCCGCGCTCATCATCACTACAATTCATCCATTTTCGAGAACAATCTTTATATAAATAAAAGACCTTTTTTTCGTCGTCTCGCAATTTCTTATATTCTTTGAAATCGTCAGTTTCATCCGATTTTGTCGCCTCGTTATCCACACAATAGAAATTGACAATTCCGAAGCGAGAATTATAGTCTTTTAACCCTTTAATGTGATCGTCATCTGGATGTGTAGAAATAAATCGACAAATGCCTTTGTCCTCTCGTTGTTTTGCAATTTCTTCTAATTGATTTGCCCAATCTTCATCTGAATCGTAGCAACTATCAATAACAGTGAAATTGTCAGAACCATGTTTTATGTAAAACATATCACCGTTACCAACAGAAAACGATTTTACAATACTCATTATATCCCTCCCTAATACTCAGTAGTGCTTGTATCGATGTGCCATGAACCGTCATCACCAAACGTAAATGTAATTGTGCCGTCGCTTCTGGTGGTGAATACACGGCGAGGTGTTTCACCCCAAGTAGTTCCTCTTGTAAAATTGTAATATTTTTGTGCTGCATGCGCTTGTGTCTCGTGCTGAATCGGCTTGTCTGAAAATACCGTCAACCTTGGATTTACCGCCTTAACAAAATTTTCGCAGAAATCGCTATCGCGTCCGTGGTGCGGAGCCAATAAGACTGTCGCATCATCAATGGACTGGCGAAAGTGCCCTCCTTTTAGCATTTCTTCTAACTTTGAAGCAGGATTATCTCCTGTAAGAACAATTTTGAACCCAGCGTAGCGAAGCACCAATACACATGAAAAATAGTTCAGGTCATTTTTTTCTGTGCCTGCAACGGTTGCTGGAAACAAATCAATTTCCACCCCACCATTGAAGGCAGAGTTCATGGGGGATTCTGCATCGCCTATAGGCGAATTATACTCGTTATTCATCTCATTTGCTTTTCCCTTAAGCGAGATTTGAGCAGCTGAATCAGCATGAGAACTAATCAATGGAAATGCGCCTTCAGGACGCCACAAGACTTTTGGCTTAATGCCATATGTATATAGGTTTTCTAAGTCAGCAATATGGTCAAGATGAGGATGTGAAATCACAAGATAATCGATACATCCTTGATATTGGAAATACTTGTTTCTCAAGTGCCGAGAAATACTTTTACTCGCTTTGGTTCCAATATCGAATAAAAAGTGTTTGCCGTTTGGCGTAATGATGTGCGTACAGCTACCGTGTTCAACATCATAAAATTTTACTGTTAGGCTCATGATTGCCGCTCCTTTTTCTGTGGGTCATAAAGATCATAAGCGATGACGTTATATGCAAATCTAACGGCTTTACGATTTGCCCCAATATTGGTGATGATCGCCATTAGAACTAGAAAAAGACAATATAAGCAATTGAAACTCACCAATTTAGATAAGCATGTAACAATATACATCCCGATCATTGCTAATACAGAAATATAGACATCTCGGCACAAAAGCGAATCTCGCTGGGAAACACGAATCATCTGTACATCACGATGTTTTGCATAAATTGCGTACCAATTCTCATTTTCGTAACTCTTCCTTATCTTTTTATCTGAAGGAAGCCTCTCATATATGGCGGGATGTTTTTCTGCAAGTTTTACATACGAAAATCGATTGTCTCGATTCTTCTTTTTAATATCTGAGAAAATCGTATACCCTGGCAACAAAAACACTCCAAAAAAATACACCAACTTCTCTTTTAGCTCGCTTGTAAAAAGACATTCGATCATCAATATGAACCCATAGGCAACTGCTGAAAAAACGACCGAAGAAAAAACTTCTGATAGTATTTTAGTTGCCCCAGGGACGTCATTCACATCTATGCTAATTAAGTTATGAACGATAAGGAATACCAATACATTCGCGACCACAAAAAATGGTAACTCGCGTTCGCGATAATCTTTAATATCTTTCACCATTTACCTCCTACTCGCATACTTCATGCAGCCACTGCATTTTGATTGATCCCCTCAATCACCGCCCGCAAATCCATAAACACCGCCACATCATCGAACAGTTCACTGATGCTGCCCTGGTCGGTAAAGGGGCTTTCCTGTAGCACTGACAAATCCTTCATCATACCGTTCCTGACGATATAATTGACGATCTGCTTCACAAAATGCATCTGCCTGCTGTCCAGCCCTATATCGTTAAGAAACTGGGAAAAAGCATCATTGGCCGCCTTGTGGCTCAGGCCTACAATTGAACGTACAAGCTCTCCCAGCGGAGTCTTGCCATACTGCGCATCATACTGCTCCTTGGTGCCCAGTTCTCTCCACAGGATATCCTCAAGGTTCTGCACGTCATCACCACCCAAAGGCTGGTTTCCTTTTAGCTTGGCAATAGCAGGCACATCCTGATGCTGTAGGATATAATAGTTGACCTTCTTTTTGTAGTTGGCCAAATCATCGTTATCAAGCTGCGATTCCTTCCACTCCATCGACAAGATATCATCGGTGAAATTGGTGTCATAGCGCGCCCTGTCATCCTCTGGGATAAACTTGATCAAATCGCGTAGCTTCGTACGAACAGTCTCATAATCGGCGATGCCTGCCCGTTCCAGATAATCATTTTGCGCAATCTGCTCAATCAACTCCGCTTGCTCTGCAATGGCTGGAATGGTGCCGTACTTCGCAAGCTCCGCAGCCTTTCGCACCACATCGTTTTTTGCCCTCTTGTAGCTTTTTTCGGCCAGCATGGCAAGCTCAATCTGATAGATAAGCTGGTCAAACCGTGCCGCAGAGGGGTCATCCCCTGACGGCAGCGCCAACGGGGCAATATGTTCGGCTATTTGCAGCGTATTTTCGTAGGTGAGCGCAGCAAAGTCATCTTCAATTTGGTATTTGTCGATGAAACGCAGGTGTTGCTTCACCGCAAAGTTATCCCTGGGCAACAACTTCACCTGGCGCACCAAATCCTGCACTAGCTGCTTGCGGTAGTTTTGCAACTCCTCTGTTTGAAAGGGCAGCTCTTGCAGCTTGTACACCATCTCCACCTTGGTGTTGAAGGTACGCTCCTGCAAAGTAGCCACCGTTCCCGCCTCTTTGCCTTTGGCGTGCAGGCGGAAGAAATCAAAGTTGCCGCACAAATCAAAAATATAGAACTGCGGCTTGTCCGCGCCGTCAACCAAGCCTTCACAGATGCGGGTTCCGCGCCCAATCATCTGCCAGAATTTCGCGCGGCTCATCACTTTTTTGAAGAACACAAGGTTCAAAATCTCCGGCACGTCGATGCCGGTGTCCAGCATATCCACCGAGATGGCTATTTGCGGCATTTTGTTTTTGTCCGAAAAATCATCGATCAAGCTTTGGGCGTAGTTGGTATAGTTGTCAATCACCCGCGCATAGTGGCTCGGATAATCGGGGTACTCTTTGCCCCACACCTCCAAGATTTTCTCAGCGTGGTTGTGGTTCTTGGCAAAGATAATTGTCTTGCCGATTTTCTCACCAAAATCCACCCGTTGGCCGTGCTGCATCAAGATATTCAATGCCTTCTTGATGGTGTCCTCGTTAAAAATCCACTGGTTAATGGCGCTGGCATCGATGCTATCCGGCAGATTGCCATCCTCATCAGTGAAGGTGTTTTCATATTCTTCCTGTTCCTCGGGCGAAAGCTCGTCATATGGGATGCCCTTGGTCATAAACTTCAGCTCGGTTTCGATGGACACGAAGTCCACCAAGTACCCGTCCTGCACCGCCTGAGATAGCTCGTATCCATAGGTAGGCACGCCGCTCTCCAAATCAAAGATACCGTAAGTGTTCTTGTCAATCTCATCCTTTGGTGTAGCAGTGAGACCCACCAACAGCGCGTCGAAGTAGGTGAAAATGTCCTTGTACTTGTTGTAGATACTACGGTGCGCCTCGTCCACTATGATGAGATCGAAGTGTCCCGGTGTGAACAGGCGGTCGCCCTTGTCGTCTCGGGTGGCGTCAATGCAGTTCATCATGGTTTGGTAGGTGGAGAACACCGCACGAGCGCTGGCCTCCTCCTTGCCTTCGGTGAGGTTGCACAAGGAGAGGTTCGGCAGTTGGTTGTGAAAAGCTCGCTTTGCCTGCGTTACCAGTGCGTTACGGTCTGCCAAAAACAGCAGGTTCTTCACCCAGCCGTGGCGAATAAGCACATCGGTCAGGGAGATAACCGTGCGTGTTTTCCCGCTGCCGGTGGCCATCACCAGCAGCGCCTTGCGACGGTTGCGCTCACCAAAGGCGTCACAGATTGACTGAATCGCCTCCTTTTGGTAGTAGCGCCCGGAGATAGCATCATTCACCTGCACGGCAGCAAGAGGCGTGCGGCCGTGCATTTTATTGAACTCCTTTTCCAAGTCTCGCTTAGAGTAAATACCGGACACCTGCCGCTCCGGGTAATACTTGTCGCTCCAGATGCGGGTATCGTAGCCGTTGGTCATAAAGATGATGGGGCGCTGGCCGGTTTTCTTCTCCAGAAAATCAGCGTACAGCACCGCCTGTTGGCGGCCCTTCTCCACGTTGACGCTGGTGCGCTTGGCCTCGATGACCGCCAGCGGCAGTCCATTATCGCCCAGCAGCACATAATCGGCAAAGCCCTTGCCCGCTTTGTTGGGCATCTCATCTATTGGGTACTCATCCACCCAGTTGGGGCCGCGCTGCCAACCCGCATCCTGCAGCGTCACATCGATATAGGCCTTGCGGGTTTCGGCCTCGGTCATGTCCATAGGCTTTGTTATATAGCCTTGTTTCAGCTGGGCGGCACGCTTGGCGGTAAGCTTCTCTCGTTTGGGGAAGTTCTCGTCCAGCAGGGTTTGGAAGTCCACTTCCGGAGCGGATGGCACTGGAGTAGGTGCAGCAACCGGCTGTGGTTTCACCTCCAGCAGGGATTTGTCAAATTCGGTTTCAGCGTAGTCCGCACCGTAGCAATAGGCCACAAAATCCAAAAAACTGTGCAAGTTTTGAAGCGCCAGCACCGCCTGATCGCGGCTGACGCCCTTGGGGTTGTGGGTGGCGTTATTGCCCACTTTACGC